>DJVJ01000026.1 GCA_002441135.1 Caryophanales bacterium UBA6259
GCGATTTAAGTGCGGAAGTCGGGAAGAGATATGAGGAGTAACTATTAAATTTTCTAAAGTAAATAAAGAATTCCTCCAATCAGGTGGTTCCTTTTCCATTACATCTAGAGCAGCACCGGCAATCCATCCTTCCTTTAGTGCCACATAAAGAGCCTGTTCATCAACCAGAGGACCACGGGAAGTATTAATCAGATAGGCGGTCCTTTTCATCATTTTTAGCTCTTTCTCTCCAATAGCATGCTTTGTTTCCTCGGTTAAAGGAGCATGAATAGATATAAAGTCTGAATCAGACAATAGTTGCTCAAGAGAAACCAGTTCTACTTTACCATCTGCTTTAGTAAGGTAAGGGTCATAAGCGATAACTTTGAATCCAAATCCTGCTGCTTTTTGGGCTACCATCCTGGCTATTCTTCCCAAACCAAAGAGACCTATTGTCTGCCCTTGAGTTCTAAAAAGTGGCTTTACCAGGGTAAAATCCCATTTTTGTTCTCTTATTTTTCTATCCAGAATAATTATTCTTCTGGCACAGGCCAGAATTAAAGAGAAAGCGTGGGTGGAAACCTCATCCACACAATAATCAGGAACATTTGCTACTATAATATTATGTTCAGTTGCTGCTTGAATATCAATATTATCAACTCCTACACCATAGCGGGAAATTATTTTACATTTTTGCAACGATTTTATTACCTTTCTGGTAAAGGGAGCATATTGATTGATAATGGCATCAGCATCAGATGCTACTGCTATAACATCATCTTCGGTGCGACATGATTCCAGAATTAGTTCGGAATCAATTTTATTTAAAATTTCTTTTTCTATATCTATAGAGGGGTGATCACAATCGGTAATAATAATTTTAAACTTTTCATTAGACACAATAATTCTCCTTCTTAAATGTTAGTTTGGGTTAGGTTATGATTAATCCCCTGATAAAATATTTTTATCTGCTTTTCCTCTTACCCAAAAATCAGGTTAGGAACAAAAGTAACCAGACCAGGAAATAACACACACAATGCTACTACCGATATTACCGCTAAGAAAAATGGCCAGCTTTCTTTTATAAATTCTTCAATAGTACAATCCATAATGGAACATACCGAATACATAGCTACACCTACCGGAGGTGTTAAAAGTCCGATGGCACAGGTAATAACCATAATTACCCCAAAAAATACTAAATCTACCCCTACAGCTTTCATAATGGGTACTAATATTGAAGTCAAGAGTAAAATAATAACTGTGGAATCCATTACGGTACCTAATAATAAAAGAAATAATAAGACAATAATGGTAATAACAATAGGATTTTCAGTTAATCCTAAAAGAAATTGTGATAATGTTTGAGGTATCATCTAAAATCTTAGACGGTAAGTAGGAACTCACAAAGGTGAATATTCAATCAATCTCCCCTTCCTGTGAGGAGAAATTCGTCTCCTTTAAAGAGATTGTTAGTTACTTTTCTAGTTAGTCCACACTTACTACACCTTACTTAACAGTAGAAATTATCCAGAATTTTACTTGAAAGCGATGACCTGTTTTCAAATCTTTTCTATACTGATTGAGCAACATTTTTTTTAATTTATAAGGGCAAGTTAAGTATAGAGAGTTATCAAAACATATATAAAAGTTTGTTTACACTTTATCGATCTTGGTATCACTTTATAATATTCCATACTTCTCAAACGCTTCTGTAGAAGACAGTCCTTTTTCTATTTCTTTTCTCACAATATTTTCCCCTCTAGCTTTTTCAAGGGCCTTTTCAATTACTTCTACTTCATACTTTTTTGGAATAACAATTATTCCATCTAAATCTCCAAAAACCAAATCTCTGGGCTCAATCCAGACATCTCCAACCTCTATAGAACACCTATAATCTACTACCTTAGCCCTTACCGAAGCATCTTGAGAGAATCCTCCTCTGCTAAACACTGGCCAATTTTGCTCAATCACCCGAGGCGTATCACGATGGAATCCATTTATGATTGCCCCTACTGCACCTCTCCTGCGTGCTGTTGAAGTGAGAATTTCACCCCAATAGGCACAACGCATCATGCCTCCACTAGCAATATAAACTTCATTCTCTTGCAATTGGTCTAATGCTTCAGTTAGTTTTCCAAATGGTCTTTTTTGCAGCCCATATATATCGGTCATTAATACTGGCATAGAACGGCCAACAATTTTATCGTTCTCACATATAGGATGTATTGCTTGCGGTAGAAATTGATGATAGCATCCTAAGGAATCCAAGATATCCCCCACAACAGGTGTATATAACTCATTTTTTATAAAATCAAATAACTCTTTATCGTTCTTCCACTTCACTTTAATCAAATCCTCCTAAGTCGAAAATTTACTACTATGAAGTACAATAGCATAATCAAATCAGACAGAAATACGGTTAGCCCTCATCTTCCTTAATTATGCTATCAAATGTGATTTCTTTATAGATAAGCTAACCATGTCACCATCCAAGGGAAAAATATCAAAAACATACAAATAATTATTAATGCTATATAAAAAGGAATTGAATCTTTTATGAATTCATTCACATCTACCTTGATAATGGTGCAAACAACATACATTATTGTACCTACTGGTGGTGTTATCCCTCCCATCTGCATACAAAAAACCATAATTATGCCAAAATGTACAGGGTCTATACCCAATTGATTTATTATTGGTATAAACATAGGTCCCAAAATAATAATACCCGCTGTCCCCTCAATAAACATGCCTGCTACTAAGAGAAAAAGCATTATTAATAACAACATCGCTTTCGGTTGTTTAGTTATGGTAGTTAATAAGTAAGCGAAATGTTGGGGTACTTGTTCAATAGTTAGTATATAACTAAAAGCTGATGAAGCAGCTAAAATTAACATTATCGACGATGTTGTTACAGCAGTATCTTTTAGACATTGTAATAAGTTGTTCCAGTTAATTTCTTTATAAGCTAAACCTAAAAGAAAGGTATATAAACAAGCTATTCCTCCAGCCTCAGTAGGAGTAAAAATACCAAATCTAATACCGACAATTATAATAAGAGGCAATACCAATGCAAGTAAGGCCGAGAAGAAAGTTCTGACCACCACTCTTAAATCAAAGTGATCTGCATCACGACCATAATTACGTTTCTTAGAAATAATAAATACAACTATCATCTCTCCAATCATCATTATCAGACCGGGTATTATACCACCCATAAAAAGCTTACCTATAGAGACATTTGATACAAACCCAAACATAATCAAGCCAATTCCTGGGGGAATCATAGGTGAAATTAACGATGATGTAGCAGTAACAGCAACTGAAAAACTAGGGGAATAGCCTCGTTTTATCATATCCGGCACCAAAATCTTTGCATTTAAAGCTGCATCAGCATTAGTCGAACCAGACATGCCAGCTAACAAAGTACTTAAAAGTACATTCACATGAGCTAATCCCCCGGTTAAATGAGCAGATAATGCGTAAGCAAAATCCATAACCCGTCTACTTATTCCACTTATATTCATTAAGTTACCCATAAGGATAAAAAGGAGCACTGCTAGCAAAGGAAACGATTGGGTCCCAGCAATTATTCTTTGCACAAATGAAGTCATGGGAATATCAGAAAAAAACAAATATGATAAACTCGAGCCAAGTATAACAAATCCTATAGGTAAACCCATTACCATTAACACCGCAAAAGTAATTGCTATCAATATCATTCTATTTACCTCTTAGTAATAATAATCTAATTTGTTCTTTTAGTTCGGTGAGCAAATATAGAGATAAAAAGCCAAAGCCAAGGGGCAATGATATATACAACCATCGTATAGATATCCGAAAGGTAGTCAATTGCATGCCGGTTTTTGTTGTTAATATAATGCCTTGATAGGTTAGGTAAAAGGAAATAATCAAAATGATAACATTGTTTATAATTTTTATTTTCGCCTTAGCTTTACAAGACAACTTATTGATAAAGTAATCAATACCTATAAGAGCTTGTTCTTTAATACTTAATATTAGACCTAAAAAAATAGAATAAGCAAATAATAATGTGCTTAAATCAAAGGACCATATTAAAGGATTTTTCAAAATATACCTATATAGCACTCCTAGATTTACTGCTACCGTAATTATAATAATCTGTATAATGACAATTGTATTTAAAATTTTATAGAGTATATTCCCCAATTTAAATTCTCCTTTTCTTAAATAATTTTTGGAGTAACAATGCACCTTGAGCAGTAATTTTTATATATCTTATTATTTTTACTGGGTTACCTCTAAAAAGAGGTAACCCAGTAAATATTAGTTTAATTTGTCCGCTCTAATATTTTTTGAACTTCATCATATAATCCAGGAGTCCATTCTGGAAATTGGATATATACGTTTTTAACAGCGTTTTTAAAAGCAGGAATATCTACATCACGAATAATAGTAACTCCTTTTTTTCAATCTCCTTGATACACTCTTCGTGGCTCTCCATGTTTTCATTAGTCATCCAATCTGCGGCTTTTAGGGTTTCTGATTTTAATATTTCCTGGTATTCTGGTTTTAGTCTATTATATACCTGCACACTTGTTGCAAACACTGTTACGTCTAACATATGATCGGTTAAGTTAAAATATTTGACTAACTCATAGTGGCGCTGATCAAGCATACTTCTTGGAGGAGCCTCAGCACCATCTATAACTTTTTGTGCTAATGCACTATATACTTCGGGCCAAGGCATGGGAGTCGGTGTTGCACCCATACTTTTTATCATTTCAGTATACATTTTTACGGGTTGAACTCTAATTTTCAAACCCTTTGTATCTTCTGGCTTACGCACTGGTTTATTAACGGTATACAAATCTCTAACCCCAAAGTTGGCGTAAGCTAAAATTATTATTCCGGCTTTTTCTTCCAATTCTCTTTCCCATTCTCTTACCAAATCTGAATTAATAAGCTTAACTGCCTCCTCCCAATTATTGAATAGAAAGGGGCCAAGGAATATGCCAAAGTTTGGAATATATTCCTCAATATTGCCTAATCCAACCTGCCCCATTATATTTCCGCCTAAACGAGCTTGTTCCAGAACCTCCTTATTTTCCCCTAATTGTCCGCTTGGGAAAATCTCTATCTTAAAAGCACCATTTGTCTTATTTTCCACATTTTCTTTTATCATAAGACCTGCTTTATGAACATTATCTTCAATTGAATTCATATGTCCAAACTTAATGACAAATGGGTTATTCAATTCCTGAACGGACGTTCCAGAATTTCCACTGGCAAAACCGAAAGCCGATAGTACCAAAAGAAAGACTACCAAAAAACATAGAATTGAAATTCGCAATACTTTTTCCATTAGATTACTCCTTTCCTTAATAAAACTTAAAATTTAACCTACGGAATCTTTTCCTGTTGAATGTTCTCACAATTACATAGTAACATCACTCTCCTTTATCTCGATAAGTCTTTTACACTTTTGACAGCATTTTGCTCAAATTGAACGTTAGAAACTTAACTCTTTTAGTTTTTATTTGACTAATAAATCTCTGCATCTATTATCCATATATATTTTATATTTATCACCCATATAAGATAATGATTTGATATGATTTTTGCCTTATTTTCCTGTTTTTTCGAGGCTTACAGGTGATTTTTCTTTTAACCTTTTCTGATATCTTTTCTTCATATTTATTTAATTTTCAGAGAGCGAGTTTTCTGAAACTATATTATCTATATAATCTATATACATTATATTAACTGGGTCGGTATTACCATTTAGAACATCTTTTCCGTCGTGAGATTCTATCTAAGCACGCTTTCTTAAAACTAACGTTTACTTCTTCAACTATTGTTTCAGGCCTTATATTTTGTGAAACCCCTTTGTGAATAATATTAGAAGAAGTTTCCTGAAAGTAGTTCCATTTAGGAATTCTAGGACGCATATATGCCATTCTCATTGTAGTTATAGTATTTTTGAAAAAATTATTTGTTTCAGCATTAATAGTTTCTGATTCCCACGCAGATAACTGTCCAGGTTGTCCACCACTTTTAAAATATATTCCTTTTTGAATATCTGGAGTTGTTACATACTTTATGTATTCAACTGCTTCTTTAATATTTTTACTATAAGTAGATACTGCAATCCCAACTCCTCCAAGAACTGTACTAATTTTAGAACCCTTTTTCAAAGGTGCATCAAAAAATTCTACCTTTTTTTTTCTCCAACCTTTTTTAGAGTAATTTATATATCCGAATAAAAAAGGGCTGTAAATAATATCGTCCTCATCCGCCATCTTATCTAAAACGTTAATTGGATTCATATTTATTGAGTCAGGATGTGCGACTGTTTTTAGGCTAATAATGTCTCTAATTGCTTTTAACCCTACTCTTTCGGGAATACCTCTGGATATATCGAAGAAGTTTTCTCCCCCTATTTGCGCACATAGAGTAAGAAACAGACACCATATATCAGTTGGACACATAGGAATTGCCACAAAGCGATTTTTCGGAAGTTTATATGCAAATTCAAAAATCTCATTAAAGGTCCTAGGAATAGAAAGTCCTATCTCTTTAATTTCCTCAGTCTTTGCTGCACTAACCAATGCTGCAGCATCGATAGGTAGAGCTAGCTGTTTTCCATTGTATCTATAACTTTCATAACTTTTTCCAACACTTTCATTTTCCTGTACCTTTAAAAATTCTTCATTTAAATATTCCTCCAGAGGCACCAATAAATTATTTTTATATGCCTGTCCCACAAATGGATGATCGATCAAAATAATATCATATAATTTTACTAATTTTTCAATAGGATAATCTCCAAACTCCTTTAGGCTCCTCTTCTTCCACACAATTTTTATATTCGGTCTTAGTTTGGAAAAAGCCTCTGAAGTTGCGACCAGTGGAGCATAACCTCTGGGATTATCCCACGTAATTCCCCTTAACTTAACCATAATTTCCTCTCTTATTTACCTCTTTTTTTACTCTCATTTAAAATAATTCCAATTTATTTTATAACTATTATTACAGGTTTATTTTGAAAGATTTTCTTCCTCCTATCTAATTTTAAGTACAAGTTTATGAAAGTTGATAGTTTAAAAACTAAACTATCAAGTTAATTAATTTAAGCCCTTACTTTATGAAAACACACTTCTCGTTATCTCTGCACTCGCCCAGAGGCAGACCCGGCCATCAGGTTTTTCACTTCTTTAAGGGAAAGCAAGGGTAGATCACTTGGTATAGAATGTTTGAGACAGGATGCCGCTACCGCAAATTCCAGGGCTTCCTGATCATGGGAAAGGTGATTCAAACCATAGATGAGCCCGGCAGCAAAGGCATCTCCTCCTCCCACTCTATCCACAATATCATGGATTTCATACTTTTTAGAAACTAAAAAATCTTTTCGGTTATCCAGCACTGCCGACCAGCCATTGTAATCAGCAGAATGGCTCTCTCTTAGAGTGATAGCTATCTTTTGCATATTGGGGTATAAGGCCAAAACCTTGCTGGTTAACTCCTGATACTTTTCTGGTTGTAGTTCTCCTGACTCAACATCAATATCAATCTTTACACCCAGTGATTTCTGACAATCTTCTTCATTACCCACTGCTATATCCACATA
>DJVJ01000013.1 GCA_002441135.1 Caryophanales bacterium UBA6259
GCATTCAGTTACGTGTTCTCGGATTTTACTGAATTGAAACAGAACCCATTTTAGCATGACAACAAAGCATACATTACAAACCATCGTACAGGCGCATGAAGGCTTCGTATTCGGATTGGTAGTACTCAGGGTTCTCTTGAAGTATTTGCTCTGAATATCCAGGCCACCAGATCTCATCCAGCAGATCACGGAAGGGTAACTCCCATTTCTGTAGGAGCTCGGCTTGTTGCTGTTCGTAGGCATCGGTTGGATTTGGGTTTAAATGGTAAGGATTCATAATGTCATGCACAGGCCGTCTGTGACTTATTTGGGTATGCGGCACACCTATTGTTAATGATCGAGGTGCCTATGCAATAGGCAGGGCTGCGCCGCTACACTACTGCTAATCGACTTTTGGTAACGCGACCAGGCACACAACTGCCTATTTGCACAGGTGCCAGGATGTCGAGATTTGGTTTTTTAAAATGGATTTGGATTTTGGTTGTGGCGCTCAGGAAAATTCCGTTTTCCCATATATTCAAAGCAAAAGTGGCTTAGAAAAAGCTTTCCCAGAAATCAAAAGGGGTGGGGGTAAACAAGTAGTGGGGGCATCTGTGGAAGACACCCCCAAAAATTTTCAAAATGAAATTTTTAGCAACGACTTTTCCAAAAGATCAGTAGTGGTTCGCTCGTATTTCATCATGGTTTTGATATCCGAATGCCCGGTTAGTTTCATGACAACTGTAGGAGGCATTCCTTTTGCTAATAGCAGGCTTACGCTCGTTCGTCTTGCAGTATGTGATGAGACAAGTTCATGCTTTGGCTTATCAATGATAATCTCCTTTCTTCCTTGATATCGGGTTAACATTACTCTTGTATCTACACCCGCATTCCTGCAGATAAGTTTCAGTGCACGATTGAAATACTGTGAGGTATACTGTGGGAATTGGAAGTTATATTTTGCCGCAATTATTTCAGCTTCTGCTGTCCATCCCACGAATGGTATGTGCATGAGTTTTTCGGTTTTAATTGAACGGAATACCCACATATGATTGATGACTTGGTCGGGGCTGAGTTGTTGCATGTCCGAAAACCGTTGTCCAGTGTATATCTGGAACAGAAAACAGTCTCTAACACGTTGTTGTTCAGGGGACAATGAGGCATCTTTTATCAGTTGAATTTCTGCTTCAGATAGTGTCACAATATCATATCTGTTCTTAACGGGTTGGTTGACGGTTAATGCCGCAGGGTTAATAGGATATTCATTTTGGATCATCCACCGGATAACACACTTTAATGCAGCTATCATACGGTACGCTGTGTCATTTCTGTTATCACGATCGTATAATACGTAGTGTCTGAACTTCTCAACAAGCGAGTAGTCCATATTATCCGTTGTCAACGTGAGTTTGTACTTTGTTTCAAACTGCTTAATCAGAGTAATAAGTATGTGGTATTTCCTAATCGTTCCAGGCTTATATTCGGGAGATCTGGCCTTAATGAAGATTGTGATCCCGGAAATAATTGTGCAGGACTTTTCCTGCTTTAGCTTGCCTGTTTTTATGAGTTGTGCAACCCCATGCTTGAATGTATCCCAATTCCCTTGGCTTTCAAGCCCATTAAGGCGAATTTTTTTGAGCAGCTCAAGTCGGAATAGCTCGAGGTCTTGATTAAACACTTCATGGCCAAGCATGGATTTTTTTGCAAGTTGCTTTTTGCTGTCCCAATATATGGCTTCGATTTTAATGGGAGTGTTTATTTTAAACTGGTGCGCCTTATCTTCGTAAAAACAAGCGCGAACGGTACATTCTTTCTTGCCGTTGGATAAATAGAATTTTATAATCATAAAAAGGAGAAATAAAGGAGAAAAATCTGCTATTTTTTACCTTTTCGTCCGCTATTGATATCTGCTGTGACAACGCAATTAATCCATCAGAATCTCTGTAAACCCCAGTGGTGGCGGAATTGGTAGACGCGCTGGTCTCAAAAACCTGTGAGGTAACACTCGTGCCGGTTCGATCCCGGCCTCGGGTACTGATTGAAAATAAAGCCTTTATGTTGGAAATCCGGCACAGAGGCTTTTTCTTTTGGGGGTGTTCTGATTCGTGCCCAGGCCATCACCCCCTGCGGTGTGTGCATGATTGATTCGCCCCGGCAGCCCTCATCTTTTAGCTCAAAATTTTTTAAGGGTGAGAGCATGTTCTCTGTTAAGACGCTGGTTGAGTCAGGCACGAACGTGGACACTTAACCTGACATAATATATTGCCCACCGGATCACATAAGATTTAAATAAAGTGCATACCTTTGGCAGACATTAATCAAAAAGATAAGAGAACCATGCAAATATACCTGCCAAAGATATTACCCGAACTACAAGAAACACGGAATGGAGACCCACTCTTCAATTTATCCAACTATAGCGGGAAAAAACGGAAGAGTTGAGGTTAGTTGTACGTTGGCGTTCATTGTGAAAAAAGAACACATAAATAAATACTAATGAATTTTTCCAAGAATCAAGATTTGATAAAAAGTATTTCACTACCACTCGGCTTGGCGACAATATACCTGTTGTTAAAAGATATATGGGAAAACATCTTCAATACTATTCTTGTAAATCCCATTTTAAGTAAAATTGATAATAATTTAATCAATGATTCAATTTTCTTATGCCTATTAATCTTGATACTTTTTAATCTTTACAAAAAGTATGACAAAAACTATTATATCACAAATAAGACTCTTTTTGTCGTAATTATTGGTGTATTGTTTTATTTCTATTACAGATTTATTAGCAATATATGGATTTTTACGGGATTTAGTTTTTGGGATAATTTTAAATATATTGACATACTATTCCTTTTCCCATTAGGATTATTTCTTTTAAAAATTATCCACAACAACTCTACATTAGAAACTGACAATAAAAAAGGATTTTACTTAGACACTCCACTAGGAAAATCAAATCCCGATTTATTAAACAGGGAAAGCCTGGCTAAATATATAAGTAGTGAGATAGAAAACACCAATTCACCAGATTCATCTTTTGCTATTGGAATTTCAAGTGAATGGGGATTTGGAAAAACTTCATTTTTTGACTTGCTTGAAAGATACTTGGATGGTGAAGCGAATATTATTATCAAGGTTAACCCATGGATAAATCATGATTCAAAAAACATAGTTAAAGATTTCTTTAATGTTTTGAGTTCAAGTTTATCAAAGTATAGTTCAAACATTTCGCCAACTATTAAGAAGTACTCAGAAATATTGATAGGAATAGGAGATAGCGATTTAAACAAATTATTAAATCCACTGGTCAAAATTTATTCATCAAATGACAACGTATTATCAGAATTTGAGCAAATCAATTCATCAATAAAAAGTCTAAATAGAAAACTTGTTGTTTTTATTGATGACCTTGATAGATTATACAAAGAAGAAATTATCCAAGTTGTCAAATTGATAAGAAATAGTGCAAATTTTGGCAATACTATTTTTATCGTTGCATATGACCGCAACTATATTGTTAACGCAATAAAAGGCATAAACAGTTATAATCCGGAGTTTTTCCTTGAAAAGATTTTTCAGATTGAGATTCGCTTACCAAATTTTGAAGAACAAATAATCCAAAAACGGATATTTGAATTACTTAGTCCCCGTGTATCAGAAACAGATAATCAAGAATTATTAAATATTTTGCTTAAGAAAAATATTTCATTTAACACTAATGTTTTCAGCTCTGGGACGCTAACTACTCTAAGAGATGCTACTAGGTTCTCTAACTCATTTCTTATTGCATATAGTTACTTAAAAGGAGAAATTGTACTTGCAGACTTATTAAATATTGAAGCATTAAGGTTAAAATACCCAGGAGTGTACAAATTAATTTTCTTTCAAAGCGATGAATTTCTAGATACCGCTTCTAGTGCCTATAATAAAACCTTTTATTCACTACGTACTAAAAAGACAAAAGATAAAGATAAGAATGAAGTTGAGATTGTACTTATACGAGAATATCTTTTAGAAAACTTCGATAAAGTTGGTATTCCAAAATCAGACATAAACAAAGCGGTTAGTTTATTATATTCCTTATTTCCAAGGTCTGATTCTCAATTTTATAGTAGAGATGTAGATTTATTATCTGTATCAAATCCCTTAAGTTTTGAAAGGTACTCACATTATCGATTACTTGATACGAATCTTTCTGAAATAGAATTTAGCAAATATCGTTCAAAGCCACTAAATGAGTTTTGTGAAAAAATAAAAGAATGGGTAGAATCAGGTTTAAGATGGGAACTTAAAAGAAGATTTGAAAGTATAAATGCCTTTTCTGATAAGGAAGATTTTGAGAAAACCATTAACGCCATATTTTATTTCGCAAGACTTCCAAAGATTGAAAATATTAGGAATGATTATAGTGGTTTTGACTATGATAATCTATATGGCAAGATATATAAGTATCAAGAATATTTAAAACTAAAGTACTATTCTAATGTAGATGAATATAAGGCATTTATTATTAGTGTATTTAAAAATGCCCCATCACCATATTCTTTCGATGCTGAGTTTATATACAATACCTTTGACAAATTTTCAATTACTTACGACTTTATTATACCAAAAGAAGTATTTGAACAAATAAGACTTGAATATCTAGAAAAGTATTTAAATGAGATATCAAAATTTGACTCAAACGTTTGGCACCTTTATGTCTACAACGATGATATAACAGCAGTACCACAAACAGGCAATTCTTATCAAATTCAAAAATCAAAAAATGCTAATGCAACCAAATTAGTAATTGATTTCATTTCTAAAAAAGACCTCGATGGCTTTTTGTTTGCAATTTTAGTCAAAAACCCACGTGATATAGGTCTATTTGCTGTTAGGGAAGTAATTCCAAAAATGTTTGGTAGTTATAGAGACTTTGAAGATTTTCTTAAAGGATTTGATAATAATGATTACAAATACTTAAAAGAATTCAAAGACTTTTATAGAAAGTTAGATGAACACGAATACAAAAGGTATATTGAATTTGAATTTAAGGACATACCTGCAGAGAAATTGTAATAAATAACAACGAAACGCCAACAAAAAATATAATGCATACCGCCGTTAAGTAACTCAAAGAAAATGAATTATAAATTTGACATTACAGAAATATAAGAAAATTTATTGAATGAAATGCGGTACGCATCATATTCAAAACGTAAGCACCAATATTAAAAAAATGAAACTAAGAAAATACGTCAGAATTTTATTAACTGTTTTAGTGTTGGTATCGTGCACAAGGCCAATTAACTACGTTATTGAGACAGATTTTAATCAATTAATGCCCGACACAATAAATGGCGAAACCGAAAAGGAATCTCAGAAGAAAACTCAGGAATTCTACACACTTTTATTATCAAACACAATTGACAAAACTATTCCAGACATTGAAATATTCACTGTTGACGGAAAAAAATTGAATCTTCGGGACGTTTTAAATACGGAGACAATTATCATCTCCAGTGACAATCATTGTGGTTGGGGTTTAGAATCTCTAACAAACGATCTACCAAACGCCATGAAAAATCTTCAAAACGAAATTCCTGACATTAATATTATTTGCTTGTTCAAACGGTTGAAATCTGACATTGAAAACCCAGTAGCATTTAACAAGACTCTGAATGAATTGAAATTTATTTACGAGTCAGTTTATGTAATTGACGAGAATCAAGCATACAAGATAAATTTGTTTCCAAATCCAATCAGACTATATGTTAATGATAACAAAGTTGTTACGCATATTGGAATTGGAACCTCGTTGACTGAAAACAGATTATTGGATGAAATTAGAGAAAATACTGGTGCTAATAAATAGGACTCTAACCTGCGCGCAGCGCCCAGTCCCGCAATTGTGGGATTGAACTACATTTCGACACTTCGGCAGGCTCAGTACAACGCAAGCTCAATGCCTCGTAGCCGCGGGACAGGTTCCCGGGAACACCATTTCTGCACAGTAGAAAGCCGTATCGTTGTCATGTTTTAAACCTTTGTTCTTGAAAAATAAATTGCCCGCCGGATCACCTAAGATTTAAATAAAGTGCATACCTTTGGCAGACATTAATCAAAAAGATAAGAGAACCATGCGAAAATACCTGCCAAAGATATTACCCGAACTACAAGAAACACGGAATGGAGACCCACTCTTCAATTTCTCCAACTGTAACGGGAATAAACGGAAGGGTTGGGTTTAGTTACACGTTGGTGGTCATTGAACAAAGCGGTCGGGCA
>DJVJ01000003.1 GCA_002441135.1 Caryophanales bacterium UBA6259
TACAAATAATATATTTTTTATCTCCTACTGAATCGTAGGTAAATTGCCATTTTAACCCTGTAGGAAATCCACCGCCACCTCTGCCTCGCAACCCTGATTTCTTCACTTCATCAATTACTTCTTGCGATGATAGCGTTTTCAAAACATGCTTTAATCCTTCATATCCGGATAAATCAATATATTCCTCAATTCTCTCTGGATTAATCACTCCAAAACGGCTAGTAACCTCTCTCATTTGCGTTTGATAGAAAGGAGAATGTTCAATGGTTGGAATCCCTTGATAGGCTTCTATATTTTGTCCATTATCAATAATTTGCGAATCTGCCCATTCTATAATTGGAGTGCCTTCAATGATATGCTTCTGTACAATCTCAACCGCTCTTTTTTCTGTTACATCCCCATAGATTACTCGAGGCCTATTTGGTAAGATCACCTCGATATTGACTTCTTTATAGCACATTCCAATACAGCTCGTGATATCGAATTCAACCTCTAATTGATGTTTAGCAACTTCCTTTTCTAGAGTTTCTTTTATTTTGTCAGCACCCGCTGCTATACCACAGGTTCCCATTCCAACAATAATTTTTGGCTTCAATGTTTTTCTCCCCCCTTTTTACTCGTATTTATCTAAAATTCCCTTTACCTTATTTCTCGTTAGCCTTCCATAGCTATCTTCATCAATCATCATCACCGGTGCTAAGCCACATGCTCCTAAGCAAGCAACTGGCTCAATAGTAAATCGTAAATCCTCTGTTGTTTCCCCACTTTTTATTCCTAGCTGCTCCTCTACTTCTCCAATAATTTTATCACTGCCTCTTACATGACATGCTGTTCCAGAGCAAACGCGAATCACATGCCTGCCTCTAGGCTTCAAATGAAATTGAGCATAAAATGTGGCGACCCCAAATACCTGACTAAAGGATATTTTTAAACTGTTTGCTACCCTTTTCATTGCTTCTTCTGGTAAATAGCCATATAATTCTTGAACCTCTTGTAAAACAGGTATTAATGCTCCTTTTTTCCCAGTATATTTTTCAAGGATTTTTTCTAATTCAAGCTCCTGATCAATAACCATACTCTCCCCCCTAAAAAGACCACTTTTCTTCTATTAAATATATTGATGATTCCTAGTGAATAGTCGTTGTTACTCTAATCCAAATTCTATGAAAATTATAAAATATCCTGCTAGGTGTAAAAATAAAAAAAAGCCCACCAATAAATTAGTGGGTTTACTTTAAAAGTGCAAAAACAATAAAACGCATTTTTAATAGTTTTCAAGTCGAATTATCCCGCCACTTCTATTTACATGGAATTCTAGGTTACCATTTATATGAAGCACAGAAGCAACTTTATTGTAACTTTCACCTAAAAAATTTATGCTGTAACCGTTATTTGCTGGGTACCCATATAAATAACAAACCACTTTTCCATCATTTAAAAATACAATTTGATCCATTCCTTCACTAACTGTTTCACGGATATTATCCCATTTATAACCTACTGTACTATAAACCATCTCTTTAGAAGTATATGGATCAAATGAATATACTACATCCCATTCAAAAGGTGTTACATCTATTAGATTTATTGTATTAACCGTTTGTTCAATTGATAAAACTTTTTCTTTTAACAAATCTTCATTTACTTCCCACAAATCTTTTTTTATATCGCTTATCAAAAAGAAAATAAATAATAAAGCGACGCCAATCATAGCAATTGTTTTTTTTCTTCTCATAATACCTCCTATTGAATTCCTTCTCTTATTAAAAAGCATAATTCAACTGCGAAGACATTTCTTAATCCTGTTTGTTATTCAATAAATTTTCCACTTTCTTTTCTAATTCTTCAATTCTAGATTCCTGTTTCATAAAAATAGTAATAAACACTGATAACAGGAATGCTATTAAAATAATAATAGCCCAAATATTATTTAGAATAAGACCTGCAAAGAAGAATGTGAAAATCCAACAAATAATAAGGCAAACAAAAAATGTAGAAATAAATTCTTTCAATTTTATAACCTCCTTCATCAACAATCTTCATTCACATTTAGCAGTAATTGTAGATACAAATCCGAAGATTGAGTAGTATAATTATTTTATACAGCATCTAATTTCTAGTAATAATTTGAAAGTAGGAGGGGATTCTTGTGAATAAAAAAAGAGTGCTATATATCTTAATTATTGCCGTATTTATGTATGCGGGTTTTAATTTATATCAACATCGAGAGCAGGATTTGGGGGAAGTAATGAGTGTGAATGAGCTTGAGAAGGTTCATTTCTCAACCCAGCCTCCGTCTGCTGACATCAAAAATATACCATTCGACAAAACAATTGATGATGAACAATCCATAGAACAATTAAAAGTTTTTTTTAATCAATATCAAGTTAGAAGAATTAATGAAAAGGGAAATGATAATTATAGTGAAATAGTGTATGTCTTTTTCTTAGAATACTCAGACGGAACTATTACTCACTGGGAAATTGTAAACGGTACCGATAGCGATAGAATCGTATTAAACTATCCCTCTTATTATGTATATGAAATTGAAAACGACGCTATTAATTACGAAGTACTTGTCGAGTTATTGCAATAGTGTATTGGGTATTGACCTCTCCCTAAAAAATCATTATGTTATTTAACTAGCCTGCTCGTTTTTACAAGAAGATTGCTAAACCTATACATCAAATCCAAAGCTAACAATCTTCCATTCATTAATATACTTTTTAAAAGTTATGCTTAAGAAAGTCGGCGGTGTTACTGGAGTTCCAGTTAAATCTATATAGAATTCTCTTATATCAATTCTAATTGTCTCATTGTCACTAAAATATTGATGCCCTCGAATTACCCAATCATCTAATTTTATCTCTCGTTCATTAGAGAATAGCAACCACTCTGATTCATTTATTTTAGCGTATAAATTATTATCCCTTTCTTCCGCATATTCCCCCACACCTTTCAATTTTCACTTAGCCGATTAAATAATCGTTCTTCAACTCTTGCTCCCATCCCTCAGTTTACTATAAGTAAAGTATTCATAAACTTACTTCTTACTTTAATCGACTTTTAATTCCAAATCCAATCCATCTTCCATCTATATCTTCAACTACAAACTCTTTATTATTGTAATCCGTATCACCTAAAGAACGAACTATTTTTACTTTCGAGTTATTGAACTCTTCTTGTAGTTCTTCTTGATTTTGTGTTATAAAGTAAGCATCATACCCATATCCATATAGATTTCTATTGGGAATTACTTTTTGTCCATTAGAATTAGTTAAGATAATTTCCGTTGTATCACGGTATAAACAAATATGAGGTTCATTTGCTTCCAAATACTGAACAGCTTTAAAGCCCATTTTTTGTTCATAAAAATTTGCAGTTTTAACTATATCTGGTGTAGGGAATATACAGTGTGACTCTAATAATAAGTTCTTCATTTTGCTTCTCCTCTTAAAATTTATGATGTATAGATAATGCTTCAACTCTAAAAAATAGCAATTCTGTTTACGTGCAAACGCTCTGCGATAGTTTAAGTGTAGTCATTCACAAAGATTGTTTATAAGTAACAAAAAACGGTGCTAACAATGAACCTAAAATAAATATACAAATTCCTATTCCAAGAGTCGCAAAAATTTGCTAAAAGGCGTGAGAAAATAACCGAATATCATAATTGGAAAATCGTTATCTTATGAGTAGTTTTACATTCGCTAACTAAATTGTGCATTACAGTTCTTACATTTTTGCAAAATAAAACCACCTTCTTTTTAATTAACCTGCTCTTTAGCATAACAAGATCTGCCGCATTGATATGTCCTTGTTCAACTCTTGTATCCGTTTGTTTCATAAAGTTTTACTGAAGTCCATATTTTAATATCTGATATCTGATAACCTCGTTGCCAAATGTGAACCAGAACAAAAGCAATAAAACTATAATTCCCATCACAAAACTAAACCAAGCAAAGTATTTATTTTCCTTATTTATTAAAGGATATAGAACAATTAGTAATGACCCAAAAGCAAGAGAAATCACAACAGAAAGTTGCCCTGTCAATGTTTCAAAAACCATTTTAACCCCTCCCTTTATAGGAATATTTTAACATTATTTGCACTATTCTGCTTGTTTACTTCAATAAGAAACAGCTATTCTCCTTCCTTCTTGAAGAATAGCTACCCTATAGTTGAATAACGTATTTCAACGTATTTCAACGTATTTCTAAAAATAAAATTTCATCTCAAAATCGATTAGTTTTTTAACCAAGGTTTTTCGTGGTTTATTAAAACGATACGGATTATTTTATTATCTTTTAATTCAAACCATAAACTTGAACCTTCTTTAGGCGGGTAAGAAATTACTCTGTTGCCTTCATAATTAAAACCGTCAGTATCTGGTTCGCCATATTTATTTGAAATATCCTCAAAACTTTGCCCTATAGAAACATGTCTATATGTCATTATTTTATCGCTTGCAATGTGGAATCCATCTAATATAAAGTCACCTTTATCATTTTGTACATATGAAAAGTGTAAACCCTCATAATTAAAAACAAAATAGGTTCCACGAGTATCATTACTACCTGTATCTTCAGATAAAGGTGTTCCTAATATTTCAATTACTTTATCCTTATCTTTAATATTAAGCTCTACCTTCTCTTCACCAAAAATGAAAGGTTCATTTAAGTAATTGTATCCCTTATCTTCTATTTCTTTATTCTCAATTGAGCTTTGGCAGCCAGTTAATGAAAGAAAGATAAGAGATAAGGTAACAAATACGATACATATTTTTAACCTCATTTTTTTAATCAACCCCTCCCCAATTTCTCGAAAAAATACAATACTCTTCTTTCACTATTCTGCTTCGTTAGCTGAAGAACAATTTTTTTTCTAACAGCCACCATTAGAAATAAGTAAATATATCCAAATACATAATAATAGAATTCCTGTTATGGTTAGTCCTAAAAGAAATAAACCGAATTTTTCATAGTTACCCATTATTACATTTCCTCCAAACTTCTGCTTCCAAGAACTAATAATTACCCGATACAGTAACTACTTTTAACTCTACATTACCATAAAATAGAAAATTATTTAATAAAAACCTTTTTACTGATTAGAAAAGCTTGGCATTTGCCAAGCCTTTTAGACGGTAGGCAAAGGCTAACTGCTCTTCTTTTCAATAGAAAAAGGCAGTCATATTGACTGCCTCTATTTTAAAAATAATCCTTTTATAATATTGTGAAGTAGATGGTTAGAATATCTAGTGCTGACATGTCTTACAATAAAAAGTCTTCTTCGAGGAAATAATCTCTTTTATAATCGGGCTACCACAGCGTGTACAGGGTTCTCCCTCTCGATCATAGACTTTACATTGGGGATCAAATCCACCAGTAAGCTGGTCTCCAACATATAAAGGCGATTCCATATATCCACCTTCGCGAGTTGCTTCCTTTAAAACGTTTTGGATGGAGCTATATAATATTTTAATTTGATTGTTACCTAATTCCGCACCTTTTTTCATCGGTAATATCGCTGCATCAAAGCAAATTTCGTCCGAATAGCAATTGCCAATCCCGGCGATAAAACCTTGATCGACAAGACTTGTTTTCAGTATCCCTCTTTTATTTTCAATCATTTTTTGGAAGATGGCTAAAGAAAAGCCATCCTGCTCTAAAGGTTCTGGGCCAAGGTCTTTTAACCTTTCCTCAATTTCTCCTTTAGAAAACAAATGAAGATAACCTAAACGTAAGCCGATGAAATATAAATTTTCAACTCCAAAGGATAGCTTTACTTGAATAGTCCGATTTGGTTTTTCATCCTCGGTTCCATAAAACATCCATCCCCCAAGCATTAAATGAAGGAGTAGAATTTGATCATTATCTAAGTAAAACAGTAAATGCTTTGCCCGGCGACCAATCTTGACGATTTTCTTTCCTTCAACCACTTGTTTAAATTGATCAATAGGCACGTTGATTGATTTCTCCCGATTAACTTCTACCTCAATTATCTTTTTCCCTACCACTTTTTCCGTTAATAAGATTTTGTAGTTTTCCATCTCTGGGAGCTCTGGCATGACTTAACTTCCTCCATTATAAATTATTGCTCTTCATATTCATCCTTTGGCATATGAATCCATTGCTTAATATATCCATGATCATATAATGCCTTGATCAAAATCATTAATACTGGTGCTAGGATTACTCCAGCAACTCCAAATAGCGATAAAGATATTACCATGAAAGCTAGCATCGTAAAGGCGGATACACCTAAAGATTCTCCCATGATTTTTGGTTCTGCTATTTGTCTAAAAAGAATAACAATCCCTAATAATACCGTTAGCCAAATCGCTGTCGTTGTTTTACCAACAATAAATAGATAAATAATCCAGGGCACAAACACCGTGGATACCCCGAGTACTGGCAAAACATCAAAAAAAGCAGAAAGTAGTGATATAGCAAAGGCATTTTGGATTCTTAATATGACTAGTCCTATAAAAATAATAATAAAAGTAAAAGTGATTAATTTTGCTTGCGCTTTAACATACTGAAGAATTCCAGTAATAACATTTTCCTTAAGAAAATGATATGCCTTTTTAAATGTTTTTGGCGTCTTTTCATTAGCAAGCTTTTTCCAATCCTTAATCTCTATACTTAAAAAATAGGCCAAGACTAAACCAATAATAAAATTAAAGATTAATGTAGGAACGGACGTAAGAAAAACAAAAAGCATTTGGAAAAAGCTGGACAAGTATTGAGAACCTTTATTTGCTATTTGAATCGAGTATTCCTGTACTCTCTCTAGTAAGTCTGGAGGAAGGGCTGCAATTTGTCCTTGAAAATATTCAATTTTCTTAAGAATAACCACCTGAAAAATACTAAAGTAACGAGGAATATTGATTGCTAAGTGATTAATTTGTGCTGTAAAAATAATTCCTAATGTAATTGCTATTCCAAGAGCAACAAGAATAAACAATAGCATTGAAATGGTTGTAGAAGTTGATTTCTTCAAACCACTACGATGTAAAAAATTAGCAAAGGGTTCAATTAGTAAATAAATGATAAAGCCGATAAAAATAGGTTTCGTAATTTGATAAATAGAACTAAAGACATACATGATTAAATAAACCGTTAGAATAATTAAGCCAATATCAAAGGCTGTTCTCCCATACTTTTTATAAAAGGATAGCATCATTTCACCTCTATTAATTTTGTTATAACATCATAAATTACATCATAATTCTTCTATTCTCTATTAATTCTATTATTGCCACAAAACTCCTGCAATAAGCTACCCTTAATCATTTTCATTGATTTAATATTACCTTTCCTTCTAATGGCCCAAGTGATACTTTTAATTGATGATCGATTGTTTGATAAATCTGCTGAGTATCTAGTGCATTAAACCAAACATGATCATCTTGATTGATAAATCTATCTATGTTAATATTCAACGAAATCGTTTGTTCCATGGAGCGGTTTAGTAATACGATCGCGATTTGTTTATCAATTCCCTCTAAAAATCGAAAATACCCATAAACATCTTCGTCCTGATAAATGGATAGCCATTCCCCATGTTTAAACACCTGATTTCCATCTCTAATCGCAATGATTTTCTTATACCAGCTTAATATCTCTTCATTTTCCTTTCCCCAAGGATATGTTGCTCGATTTTCCGGGTCACTTCCCCCTTCCAAACCAGCTTCATCCCCATAATAGATTAATGGAACTCCAGGAAAAGTCATTTGCCAAATTACCGCAAGCTTCAATCGCTCAATCGCAATTTTCTTCCTTCTAGATGCCGGCCAATCCGCAGAAATATCCTCCTGTAGTACCGTTAAAATTCTAGGAACATCATGACTCCCTATCAGATTCGTCATCTGAAAAAAATAGGCTTTCGGGTAGTTTTCAAATAAAGTCATTAATGCCAAGTGTGTCTCTTCTGCCGTTTTATTCTGTTGAATAAAATCCAATAAAATATTTCGAAACGGATAATTGGTTACACTATCAAGCTTATTTCCTAATAGATATCCTCTTCTTTTTTCATAGCTAATCTTATTAGAGGCATCCTCCCAAACCTCCCCGATAACAATAGAAGACGGGTCTAGCTCTTGCATCTTTCGACGAAATGTTTGGATAAATGGATCTGGAAGCTCATCAGCAACATCTAATCTCCAGCCTTTGATCCCTAAATGATGCCAGTGCTTAAGTACACTATTTTCTCCTTCAATAATAAATTGTAGATAACTAGGATCAAGCTCATTGACATTAGGAAGTGTTTCAATACCCCACCATGATTCATATTCGTTTGGAAACTGTTTAAACCGGTACCAAGCGTAATAAGGAGAATCTTTTGATTGATAAGCCCCTAGGGAAGGGTATTTTCCATCCTTATTAAAATAAATACTATCACTGCCTGTATGGCTAAAAACGCCATCAATAATAATAGAAATACCCAATTCTTGTGCCTTGTCACATAAATCAGCAAATAATTGATTATCACCAAACATCGAATCTACATTCATATAATCTGCTGTATCGTATTTATGATTACTTACTGCTTCAAAAATTGGATTAAGATAGATTATGCTGATTCCTAGTTCCTTTAAATACCCTAGTTTCTTTTTTATTCCCAGTAAATTGCCCCCAAAGAAGTCCCATCGTACGACTTGGCCTACCTGATTTCTGATATACATTGGGGAATCGTCCCAGTGGCTATAAATAAAGCTATTTCGCTTTGGATGATGGATTAAACCGTCTTTATTTCCATTATAAAAACGATCCACAAAAATTTGATAGATGATTCCCTCTCGAAACCATTTTTGATACGAGGAGACTAACTCATGATTATAAACCGTAATTTGATAAGGAAAAGGGGTATCCATTAAAGTACCCCTACCCCCTAATCCATTTTTATTTTTCCCATAATAAAACACTTTACCTTGATCAACGACTTTAAAGTAATACCAAACCCAACCAATTTGATTGGGCATCGTTATCTCTGCTTTATATACATATTCGCTAGAATTTATGGTACTGTTTGATAGCTCCAACTCCAACTCCATCTCTATCTCTATCTCTTTCTCTTTCTCTATCTCTTTCTCTATCTCTTCTATATCATTCTGTTCTAGACCTGCGCTAACATGAAGTTCTCTATTAGTTACTAAGTAAATATGATCGATACGTTTTTCTCCCGTTATTACTTTTAAAGTAACTTTCGTATTTATAGGTACTGCTCCAAAGGGGCTTCGAAAATAATCCAAATGTGAATCATGTATGATATTCATCCTTACCCCTCCCTCAATAAATTAATTAAATTAAGTAATTACCACAGGATGTATTTGCCATGTACCAGTAGCATATTCCCAAATGGTACGGTCACTAGAAAATCGTCCTGAATGAGCAATGTTAATAATGCACTTATATAGCCAATCTTCACTATTACGGTAGGCCATATCAATCTTCTGCTGTGCATCCACATATGCTTTAAAATCCTTTAGAACAAAAAACTCATCTCGATCTAGTAGGCTATAATAAATTGTTTTAAAATCCACATCTTCTTTAACAAAGAAACCATTCACTAATTGATCTAAAAGCTTTTTTATCTTAGAGTCTCTGTTATATAAATCACGTGCATGATATCCTCCGTTTTGATAAAAATCAAGGACCTCTTGTGTTTTTAAACCAAATGTAAAAATATTATCCTCTCCAACCTCTTCTTTTATTTCAATATTAGCCCCATCTTCCGTTCCAATAGTAATTGCGCCATTCATCATAAATTTCATATTGCCAGTTCCAGAGGCTTCTTTACTTGCAGTGGAGATTTGCTCACTAATATCTGCTGCAGGGATGATTTTTTCTGCCAAGGAGACCCCATAATTTTCTATAAAAATTACCTTTATCTTATCTCTTATCCACTTATCTTGATTTACCACATCGGCTACCGTATTGATCAGTTTAATTACATTTTTAGCTAAATGATAGCCTGGAGCAGCTTTCCCTCCAAAAATAAAGGTTCTTGGAACAATATCTAGTTCTGGGTTTTCTCTTAACCGCTGATATAAATCCATTATATGAAATACATTGAGTAATTGTCGTTTATAGGCATGCATCCGTTTAATTTGCACATCAAAAATTGAATCTGGATCAATAACGACCCCTTGCTTATCCTTAATATATTGAGCAAATTTTTCCTTGTTATTTCGCCTTTGATTTGCTACCTTTTCTTGAAAGCTAGAATCCTTAGTAAAATAATGCAAATAAATTAATTCATTCGGATGATCTATCCATCCTGTGCCAATTGCTTCTGATATTATATTAGCTAGCTTTGGGTTAGCCATCAATAGCCATCTTCGATGATTAATTCCATTGGTTCTATTATTAAATTTATAAGGAGTGTGCAAGTAAAAATTGTTCATTACCTGTTTTTTTAGAAGATCAGAATGAAGCTTGGATACCCCATTAATACTATAGCTGCCCACAATGGCTAGATGGGCCATTTTCACATAACCATCTGCAATGATCGCCATTTCATGGATTTTGTTCCACTCCCCGGGATATCGGTTCCATAAATCCTTACAAAATCGTTCATTGATTTCTTCAATAATCATATAAATTCTTGGTAATAATGGCTTTATAATATCGGTTGGCCATTTTTCTAAAGCTTCTTGTAGTGTCGTGTGATTGGTATAGGAAATGGTGTTCGTTGTTATATGCCATGCTTCATCCCATTCAAAGCCTTCTATATCCATTAAAATTCTCATAAGCTCAGGAATGGCTAAAACAGGATGGGTATCATTGATATGAATTGCTACTTTGTTTGGGAGCTCTGATAAGGGGTGTTTTTTATTTTTTAAACGTCGAATAATACTTTGAATTCCTGCAGACACCAGAAAATATTGCTGCTTTAATCGCAAAATCTTCCCTTCAATATATGTATCATCAGGATAAAGGAACTCAGAAATGGCCTCCGTATTTTTTTTATATTCAATAATTTTGTGATAATCCTTGTTGTTAATAAGATGGAAATCAAAATCATTAATCGCTGATTCCGCGCTCCACAAACGAAGATTATTGATATTCTTATTTTTGTAGCCAACGATTGGAATATCGTAAGGTACTGCTAAAACAGGCTCAAAGCCTTCATGGTGGACAATGAATTTTCCATTTAAATCTTCTAAATATACGTTTCCTCCAAACCGTACTTCTACCGCTCGGTCAAATTTCCGAACCTCCCAAGGATTTCCTTCCCTAAGCCAATAATCAGGTAGTTCTACCTGATGACCATTTACAATTTTTTGTTCAAATAAACCATATTTATAACGAATTCCACAACCATGGCCTGGAAGATGCAGGGCTGCTAAGGAATCTAAAAAATCGGCAGCCAATCGCCCTAATCCACCATTCCCTAACCCTGCATCTGGTTCCCGTTCGAATAGGTCATTAAGATCGACTCCTAATTCCCTAAGTCCTTGTTCCACTGTTTCTTTAATTCCAAGACTAAGTAAGTTATGATGGAGCATTTTGCCTACTAAAAATTCCATACTAAAATAGTAGACCTGCTTGTCACATTTTTCTTTGTACATCCTATTGGTGGCTATCCAGTTCTTTGACAAATATTCTCTTACTATATGACCTAAAGTAATGTATTGATCAATTTTTGTTGCTTCTTCAATGGTTTTGCCATGCATACTCGCTAGCTTTTCTAAAAAAATTTCTTTAAATGTCTCTTTTACTAATAACATTCAAGCCTCTCCTTAAGTTTGAAGCAAGCGTTGGTATAAAGTAATATATTCCTCTGCAGAGTTTTCCCAGCCTACATTTATTTGACTATTTGTTTGTATTATCGCTCTCCAAACATCTTTTTTATGATAAAAATCAATCGCTCTTCTAATCGTATTAAGCATATCATGAGCATTATAATTGCAAAAACTAAACCCATTCCCTTCTCCGTTATATTCATTAAAGGATTTTACCGTATCATAAAGCCCACCAGTTTCGCGTACAATAGGGATGGTCAGATATCTCATTGCAATTAACTGACTTATACCACATGGCTCATAATTTGATGGCATTAATAAAAGGTCAGCCCCAGCGTAAATTTGTCTAGAAAGCTTCTCGTCAAAACGCAATTGCAGCGAAAAACGTTCTGGATAACGAGCTGCCACATCAGCTAAGATTCGTTCGTACTTTTCATCCCCTGTACCTAAAATAATCAATTGCACCTGCTCCTGTAATATTTCTTCTAATACGTGGATGATTAAGTCGATTCCTTTTTGCTCAACCAATCTTGAAACAACGGCAATAATCGGAATATCTTTATTTATCGGTAGGTTAAGTTGCTGTTGTAAATCTCGTTTATTTTCTTCTTTCTTTTCTAGGGTAGAAATTGAATAATTGCTACTAATATATGGGTCAGTACTTGGATCATAGCTATTGGTATCAATTCCATTCACTATTCCAATTAGTTCATTTCCTCGTTTTCGTAATATCGGGTCTAGCCCCTCACCATAGTAGGGATATTGAATCTCTGTTGCATAGGTTTTACTTACAGTGGTTAGTAGATTACTATAATGAATTCCCGCCTTAAGGAAATTCACCTTACCGTAGTATTCCATTCCCTCTTTTGTAAAATATTGATGATCCAAATCTAATAGATCATCAAAAACCTCTTTAGAAAATATCCCTTGGTATTTTAAATTATGAATAGTAAACACTGTTTTAATAGAAGAATAGTAGTCATTAAGTGACTTATATTGAGCTTCTAGCAATAAAGGGATCATACCTGTTTGCCAATCATGAAGGTGAAGAATATCTGGCTGAAACTCCATCAACGGTAACAATTCTAATACTGCTTTACTAAAAAAAGTAAAGCGTTCAGCTTCATCAAAATCATCTAAATACCCATAAATTCTATCTCTCTTAAAATAATATTCGTTATCGATAAAATAAAAGGGAATACCCTCAAATTTGAGGGTTAATAATCCACAGTATTGATTTCTCCATCCCATAGTAACACTATCGCTTCCTTTGAAGACCATCTCCTTTTTGATTTTCTCAGGGATTACTCCATAATTAGGAATAACCACTCTAACATCCATCCCCTTTTTATGAAGCTCTTTTGGTAAGGAACCAACGACATCTGCTAATCCACCTGTCTTGATAAAAGGTACTGCTTCAGATGCTACAAACAAAATTTTCATTGAATAATTGCTCCCTTTTCTATCACAATAGGCTGATCAGTTTTTGTGATTAATATTTGGTTAGGAGAAATGACAACTTCCTTATCAAGAATTACGTTTTCTAAAACCGCATTTTCACCAATTTCGCATTTTTGCAGAATGATAGAATTCTTGATAGAAGCTCCTTGATGTACTTTGACTCCACGGAAAATTATGCTTCCTTCCACTTTTCCTTCTATGATACACCCGTTAGCGATTAAGGAATTCATCACTTCACTAGTACTGGTATATCGGACTGGTGCATCATCTTTTTCTTTGGAACAAATCTTTCCTGGTTTAGATATTAATTTCTGAAAATAATCAGGGTCTAATAGCTGCATGTTTGCCTGATAATAGTCTTTAATGGATGAAACATGGATAACTTCATTTGGATAAAAATAAGGAATCACCTTGTATTGATCCATAAACTTATAAATTACATCACTTAAACTATGGATTTCTTTTTCGAAGGCATTCTCTTTAATAAATTGAAGGAATAGAGATTTTTTGATAAAAAACATCTCATTTTTACTCGCTTGTTGATTTAGTGATGAGTTTTTTTCTTCTGGATAAAGAATAGTAATATCAGCATCGTTTTTAGTGTGGACTTGAAAGGCCACTCGATAATCGATATTGGTGATGAGTGTTCCATTGATAACTAGAAGCTGATCTTGTTTTGCCTTTTGAAAAAACTCAAGGTGTTGGAATAAATTTTGAAGATCAGTCTGAACAATATCGCTATCCCATGTACTAAATGAAGGAAGCAGAAATAATCCTCCATTTTTCCGATTCAAATCCCATTCCTTTCCATTTCCAAGATGATCCATTAAGGAACGATATTTTTGATTCATTAAGATGGCAACATTTTTAACATTTGAATTCATTAAATTGGATAAAGTGAAATCAATCAATCGATATCTTCCACCAAACGGCACTGAAGCTAATGGTCTATTCAAAGTCAGCTTTTCGAGCTGTTCATTTTCATTAAATAAATTAATTACACCCAGTACATTTTTCAACGTTTCAACCCCTGCCCTTATTAAACATTTCATTTATAAAAATACACAGAAATATGAACTATTTCTTTGAACTTACTACTTTTTTGAAATCGAAGGTTGTTCTCCTATTGCTCTGGTTCTCGTTGATGATTGTTACCTCATCATGGAACCCACTAATAAAGCTTCCGTTATCGATAATGGCATTTTCACCAATGATTGCTTTATGAATGATTACATTTTCACCTATTTTTGCATTTGGCATGATCACAGAATCCTTGATATAAGTGTTCTTTCCTACCTTTACGCCAGTGAAAATCACAGAATGCTCGATTTCCCCATCGATATGGCAACCCTCATTAATCATTGAGTTTTTAATTTTAGCAGTTTTAGCAATAAACTGTGGCAAATGATTATGAGACACAGAGCGAATTCTCCATTGATGATCATTTAAGTTAATCGGTGGTTTCTCCTCAAGTAAATCCATATTGGCTTGCCATAAGCTTTCGATGGTTCCAACATCCTTCCAATAACCTTCAAACGGATAGGCATTTAATCGAAGACCATCTTTTAGCATTCTAGGCAGCACATCTTTACCGAAGTCTTTACTAGAATTTAGGTCTAACTCATCTAATATTAAGTACTCCTTTAATCGTTCATAATTAAAAATATAGATTCCCATTGATGCGAGATTATTTTTAGGCTCTACTGGTTTTTCTTCAAACTCTGTTATTTGCTGCATTGAATTAGTATTTAATATGCCAAATCGGCTTGCTTCTTCCCAAGGAACTTTAATTGCAGCTATGGTTACATCCGAATTATTTTCCTGATGAAACTCCAGCATTTTTTCGTAATTCATTGCATAGATATGATCGCCTGAAATAATCAAGACAAATTCTGGATTGTAATGTTCAAGAAAAGTTAAGTTTTGATAAATCGCATTTGCGGTTCCCTTATACCAGGTACCCCCATTTTTTTCAACAAATGGAGGTAAAATATAAACTCCTCCATCTTTCCGGTCAAGATCCCAAGGACTTCCGATTCCAATATGGGAATTTAGTAATAATGGCTGATACTGAGTTAGCACGCCAACAGTATCAATCCCTGAGTTGGTACAATTGCTCAGTGTAAAATCAATAATTCGGTACTTTCCACCAAAGGGGACCGCTGGCTTTGCAATATGTTGAGTTAGAGGGCCTAATCGCTTTCCTTCTCCGCCAGCCAAAAGCATCGCCACCATTTCTTTCCTTTTCATTTTAATTGCTCCTTTCTTCCTCCTTGTTAAGCCTTTGAAAGATGATTATCGATAGGGGAGGAATACAAATATTTAAACTGTTTGGCTGAGTATGCCACTGAATTGGTCTTGCCTGTAACTTTCCTTCGTTCCTTATTCCTGTTCCGCCATATTCAATATGGTCACTATTCCATAGCTCTTGATATTCTCCTAGTGTTGGTACTCCAATTAAGTAATTGGAATAGCTCACTGGGGTAAAATTACATACAACAATTAAGAATTCACCTTGTTTGTTCTTTCGCATAAAGGTAATAATGCTTTGGTTTGTATCATGAGGATCAATCCATTCGAATCCACTTTGCTGATGATCAAGCTCCCATAACATGGAATGTGCTAAATAGAAGCGGTTTAACTCTTTAACATACTGGTGCATAGTTTGATGAGATTCGTATTCTAATAAATGCCAATCTAATTCTTCTTTGTCCTTCCACTCATCATATTGGGCAAATTCGCCGCCCATAAACATGAGCTTTTTGCCCGGGTGAGTCATCATATAACCATATAGCAAACGCAGCCCTGCAAACTTCTGCCAATAGTCACCAAACATTTTATTCAGTAATGACCTTTTTCCATGAACCACTTCATCATGAGAGAGAGGCAAAATAAAATTTTCCGAAAAAGCATAGAAAAAAGAAAAGGTAATCAATTGATGATGATATTTTCGGAAGATTGGATCCATCTCCATGTAATGAACCATGTCATTCATCCAACCCATATTCCATTTAAAGTTAAAGCCTAAGCCACCTAGATAGGTTGGTGCACTAACTAGTGGATAGGAGGTGGATTCTTCGGCCATCATTAACGCATTAGGATAATAATGAAAAACCGCTTTGTTTAACTTCTTTAAAAAATCAATGGCTTCAAGATTTTGATTTCCTCCATATTGATTTGGATTCCATTCCCCATGCTCTTTGTCAAAATCTAAATAAAGCATGCTAGCAACCGCATCTATTCTTAGGCCATCAATATGAAATACATCCATTAGAAAAATCGCATTGGAAATAAGGAAGCTCTGAATTTCTTTTTTCCCCAAATCTAAACCAAGTGTTCCCCATATTGCTTTTTCGGCTTTATTCTTATCTTCGTATTCATATAAAGGAGTTCCATCAAATTGAATAAGACCATGTTCATCTTTACAAAAATGTCCCGGTACCCAATCAAGAATTACTCCTATTCCTTTTTGATGACATTGGTTGACGAAATACATAAAATCTTCTGGTGTTCCGTAACGGCTAGTTATCGAATAATAACCTACACCTTGATATCCCCAAGATTCATCCAATGGATGCTCTGCAAGGGGTAAAATTTCAATATGGGTATAGCCCATCTTTAGTACATAATCAATTAGTATTGGCGCAATCTCTCGATAATTATAGAAAGTATTTTCTTCTTTTTTTCTCCATGACCCTAAATGAACCTCATAAATATTTAGTGGCTGTGAATATGGTGAGGTAATTCTTTTGTTTAATTCCCATTGCATATCTTGCCAAGGAAATTGAGGAAAAGAATAAATGATGGAAGCCGTGTTTGGCCTAAGCTCGGAGTAAAAGGCATAGGGATCTGCTTTTCGTAAAATTTCGCCTGATTTTGTGATTATCTCGTATTTATATAGATCGCCACTTTTTAACCGAGGTATAAATAAAGTCCAAACACCGGACACGTCCTTTACCATTAGGTGATCATCACCACTCCATTGGTTAAAATCCCCTATCACTCTGACTTCTTTGGCATTAGGAGCCCATACTCGAAAGATTACTCCCTCTTCCTCATTTTTACTCACTAGATGCGCTCCAAAAAATGTATAGCTGTGAAACAAATTATTACTTTCAAACATTGATTCCCCTCCAACAATTCACCACTTCAACATACCTGCCATTATTGATATGCAGGTTATTAACAAAAAATCACTATCAAAAAAAATGTAAACGCTACCCTTTTATAAAATAAGTTTTTTTTCACATTTTGTTCATTAGACATGGCTTACTCTTGTCGATAAGTTAAATTTCTTGTCAATTAGAAAAGCTTGGCTTTTGCCAAGCCCTTTTTAAGGCGCAGGCAAAAGGTTAGCTGCTCTTATTTCGGATCGGAAAATCTTATACTTTCCTATCCGATAAAAAAAGCCCTCGCAAAATGCGAGGGCTAAATTTATATCCATTATTCAATTTTTCATTTTTCCCTTTGGAAACTACACTTGGTTGTATCGAAAGCAAGTTGTTAAATGATCATTAATCAACCCTATCGCTTGCATATGAGCATACATAATTGTTGAACCTAGAAATTTAAAGCCTCTTTTTTTGAGATCCTTACTTACCTGATCAGAGAGTTCTGTGATTGCTGGTACATGAGACGTATTTTGCCATTGATTCTTTATTGGTTGATGATTAACAAAAGACCAAATATAATGATCAAAGCTCCCAAATTCCTTTTGAATTTCTAAAAAATGCTTTGCATTATTAATAGAGGCCTCTATTTTTCTACGATTTCGGATAATCCCAGCGTTATTAAGTAACTCATTTACTTTATTTTCATCGTAATTTGCCACTTTATTTGCATCAAAATTATCATATGCTAGTCGATAATTTTCCCGTTTACGAAGAATAGTCAGCCAATTCAATCCTGCCTGTGCCGATTCTAATACTAAAAATTCAAAGTGTTTATGGTCATCATGAACGGGTACTCCCCATTCTTCATCATGATACTTCACATATAATTCATCTGTTCCACACCAAGGACAACGTTCCAACTAAATCACCTCAACAGTTTTAATTTATTTATCTTGATCTTTTTTCTAATCCCAATAAATCCTCTGTCTTTTCCATCATAAAGGCATAGGCATCTCTTATCCCCTGATTATAAATATGAGGACCAATGCTTTCTAGGAAAAAACCCAAAATATTTTCCGCTTTAAAATTACTAATATCTTCCGCTTCTTCAGTCCAATAATAGTTTTTAATCTCTTCTATAATTTGTTCTCGTATTTCCTTTTCTAATGAAATATTTACATTGGACAAAACCCTAATCCTCCTAACGAAGTTTAAATAAATATAAACAACCTTATATTACCATAAAAAAGAGAAAGTGATTTGGATTATCCTCACTTTCTCTTTGAATTTATAATAATTAATTTGCTAAACTACCTTTCACATACTAATAGAAGGTGGATTGCTTGTTAAATCTTTTTCTTTTCTATCTACTTTACTTGCTTTCTTCTTCTCGAACCTACTCTCGATTAAACTATATACCACAGGTATGATGACTAATGTTAACAAGGTAGAAACTAATAAACCACTAATTAACGCAATCGACATTGGAACAAATAGATTGCTACCAGACAACGCTAATGGGAAAAGGCCAATTACAGTCGTAGAAGTAGTTAACATGACTGGCCTAAATCTCATTCTAGTAGCTTCTTTAGAAGCTTCCTCCACCGTTTTGCCATTTGCTCTTTCTCCATTAATATAATCGATTAAGATGATCGCATTATTAACAACAATTCCCATTAAGCTTACAATTCCAAGCAAGGCGGTAAAGGATAATGGTTGTTTTAAAACATACAATCCTACAATAGAGCCGACAAGTGATAATGGAATGGTTAATAAAATGATAAAGGGCTGTGTAATCGAATTAAATTGAACAAGTAAGATAACGAAAATAATGAGAATCGCAAAGATAGATGCTTCTCCCATACCACTAAAGTTCTCCTTTATCTTCGCTTGTTCTCCATCAAACACAACAGAAACACCGGATAGATTTTCACTATCCAACTGCTTTTGAACCTCATTTTGAATATCAATCGAACTATATCCTGGCTTTACATCACTTAATACTGTAACTGCTAACTCGCGATCGAACTTTTCAATCGTTGGTAATTGAGCTTTTAATTCCGTTTTAGAAATATCCTTTAATAAAACTTTGAATCCAGTAACAGAAGACTTAATCTTCAAATTATCTAAAGCTTCCTTAGAACGAATATTACTTTTCACCAAAATACCATATTCATTACCTTGTTCTCTAAAGACTGTTGCTTGTTGTCCTTTTAAAGCGATATTCACTTCTCTTTGGACATCATATTTTGTAATTCCCATGGTAGAGGCCTTATCTGTATCAATTTGAATATAATAATCATAGATTTTGTCTTTTAAATTATCTTCAATATTAATGGTACCATCTAATTGTTTTAAGATGCTTTTGGTTTTTTCTGCAACAATCGCTAACTGATCCATATCTTCCCCAGTAATCCGTATAACAACCGGAGCACCTATTGGTTCACCCTGTTCTAATTCTTTGACAATTGCTTTTCCTCCAACAAGTTCTTCATTGAGGATTTCTTGAATATAGTCAGCCAATTCGGTATTTGTTTTAAATTGTTCTCCCTTAGAAAGGTCTATCTTCAATAAAGTTTGTCCACGATCTTGAGCATTGTTTCCTGGTGGCACTGAAAAATAGAATTTCGGTAATTTTCCACCAATAGCACTGGTATAACTCGTTATCTCAGGTTGTTCTTTCACAATTCTTTCCACTTCAGAGACCAGTTTTTCTGTCGCCTCAATATCGGCAGTTTTTTCAGACATGATATCGATATACATCATGTTTTTATCTGCTTTCGGGAAAAATTGCAGTCCAAGTAGACTAGTTATATATACTGCTAGTCCAAAAAGAATAATAGAAATAAATAGAGTTGACTTTTTATATTTCAATCCTAATTGTAATAAACGATCAAAAAATCCACGAAGATATAATTTTTTGGTCTTTACTCTTCTATTTTTCGGTTTAAAAAATAAGAAAGCCATCATGGGTGAAATAAGCATTGCTACTAAATAGGAAGAAGATAATGAAATCATAATAATCTGTGGTAAGCTTTTGATGAATTCACCAGCCATTCCTGGTAGCATTAGTAATGGAATAAAGGCAAACACGGTAGTCATTGTTGAGGTTAATACTGGAATACCAACCTCTTTTGCTCCTTTTAAGCTCGCCTTAAATCTTTCTTCCCCTTCATCCAACTTAACTTGAATCGAGTCAGAAATTACGATAGCATTATCCACAAGCATTCCAAGTGCAATAATTAATGCGCCGATGGAAATCTGATGAATTTCTATTCCAATAAAATACATTGCAGAAAAGGTTAATAATAATGACATTGGAATGGCCACCGATACGATCACCGCATTACGAAGTCCCATACTGATAAAAACAACGGCCACAACAATTAAGATTCCCGCTAAAAGATTTATCATAAAATCTTTAATTGCATGATCCACTTCTCTTGGTTGATATAAAACCTCATCTATAGCGATATCTCTTGGAAGCTCCGACTTTAGTTCTTTCAGTTTTTTCTCTACATCTTTTCCAGTTATTACGATATTTTTATTAGGTTTAAAATAGCCAGTTAATAGGACCGCATTTTTACTATTGTGTTTAATTTTAAAGTTGGATTCCTCTAATCCCATATATACCTTTGCGATATCCCTTAAACGCACAACGGCACCGGTTTCTTTCGAAATAGCTACAATGGTATTTTCAATTTCTTCAATTTTATGAAAGGTACCAGGAATCTTTACATTAATTTTGTTCTCTCCTTCTCCAAGTGATCCAGAAGGAATTTCAATATTTTGTGCTTGTAGTATTTTTATTATTTCAGCTAAGGAAATGCTATAGAAGTTTAGCCTGTCTGCATCAACCTCAACTTTTACTTCATTCTTTTGCTTTCCTGTCACTTCAAATCGAGCTATACCATCAATTTTTACTAATCCTTTTTTTAGAATCTCAGCATATTCCTCTAGCTGTTCATAAGAATAATTAGCTCCAGATAGACTGATAAGCATACCAGCTGTATCTGCTAAATGTGTATTAATTTCTGTTTCTTGGACGCCATCTGGTAAAGCCTTTTGTACATCATTAATTTCCTGTCTTAAATCTTCCCATGCTTTTTCTACATCTGCGTCAGCCGTTAAACGAACAACGACGACAGATACACTATTTTTTGATGTTGAAGTAGAATAATCATAACCATCTATTTCTGGAAGGACCTCTTCAATTTTTCGCGTCACTAGCTTCTCTACATCATCAGAAGGAGCTCCTGGATAAATCGTTGTAAGGATAGCTACGGAAACCTCGATATTCGGGTCCTCTTGCTTTGGAATAATGTAGTAGCTGTAAATACCAAAAATAAATATGATTATCATCATAAAAATGGTTACTCTACGATTTTTAATCGCAGCTTTAATCATGGTGATCACTTCACTTTCCCCAAAAATACATTAATATTATACTTCAATACCAAAATGCATAATATCATTTTTTACAATTTAAAAAATATACTAGAATAACTATAAAAGTATTCAAGTAACCCCGTAATCATTAACCCAATTATAAATTGAGAAAGTGCAATCATCACTTGGTAAATAATTTTACCTTCAATAAAATAAGCCTTACTTCTTTTTGAAGTAAAGCTAACCTATATTTTAAGTCAATTAATTCACAATAACAGAAGACATTAATCAAATATCTTAATTCCATACAGAAGCAAATTAAAAGCAGAAAATGATATTATCGGTAAAGAATAGTATAAAATGATAAGGAAGGTACCTTCCAGTGTACCTGATGCAACAAGGCTTTGCGCTGTTCCTTCCATAAAGAGTGAGAGCATAATCGCTAAATCAATACTAAGAATTAACTTTAATCCTTTTCGTTCATTTTCCCCCTCAAAAAAACATCCAACACTAATCAATAGTAAAATAATAATTAAAATAAAAAACATAATATCTCCCTCATCTTTCATATGGGCAACAACCCACTTATTAATATTCGCCTCTTGCTATCCAGTAGTAGAAGAAACAACGATAACAGCTACATATTTTTTGATGCTGAATTGTACAGAAACAAACACGCTAATTTCAATACGAATTAGCGTGCTAAATGAATTACTAATTATTTATAAATCTGATCGATAGTGCCTCCACCTAAGCACACTTCATCTTGGTAGAATACCACAGATTGTCCAGGAGTAACTGCTTTTTGTGGTTTATCGAAAATAACTTCACAGGTATTATTTTCTTTGATGTGCACAGTTACCTTTTGGTCTGGTTGGCGATAACGGAATTTTGCAGTACAGGTAAAGGTGTTTGCTGGTGCTTCTTCACTAATCCAATGAACCTCAGTAGCAAAAAGTCCTTTTGAATATAATGCAGGATGGTCTCCTTGTACAACATATAAAATATTATTTTCTAAATCCTTTTCTGCAACAAACCAAGGCTCACCAGTGCCTGAGCCACCAATGCCAAGTCCCTTTCTTTGGCCAAGGGTATAATACATTAATCCTGTATGATGTCCCTTTAGATTGCCATCTAGATCCCTTATTTCCCCAGGTTGAGCAGGAAGAAACTTCCCTAAGAAATCTTTAAAATCTCTTTCTCCTATAAAGCAAATTCCTGTACTATCTTTTTTCTTAGCTGTAGCTAAACCTGCTTCTTCGGCAATTCTTCTTACTTCTTTTTTCGGAAGATGGCCGATTGGAAACATTGCTTTAGATAGCTGGTATTGTGTTAAAGTATTTAAAAAATAGGATTGGTCCTTATTGCTATCCACTCCACGAAGAAGCTGATATTTTCCATCAATCTGTTTAACTTGTGCATAATGACCTGTCGCAATGTAATCTGCTTCTAATTCAATTGCTTTTTGGAGAAACTCACCAAATTTAATTTCTCGGTTACACATAACATCTGGATTTGGTGTTCTTCCTCTTTTATATTCTTCAAGAAAATAGGCAAAAACCTTATCGTAATATTCCTTCTCAAAATTAACACTATAATATGGGATGCCAATTTGTTCGCATACCTTTGCTACGTATTCAAAATCCTCTTCAGAGGTACATTTGCCATACTCGTCAATTTCGCCCCAATTTTTCATATAAATTCCGATAACATCATAGCCTTGATCTTTTAGTAATAGAGCAGAAACAGATGAATCTACTCCTCCTGACATTCCAATGATCACTCTTTTTTTATCCATATATAAATTCCCTCACTAACAACTAGTTTCACGTAACCCTTAGTCTACCATAAAATCCTATACATTTTAAGACAATATTAACATTATACCTTATTCATTTCATTTTAACCGATATATAATCAATTATCCGGTGATTCATTTATTTTTATTATTTTGGAATTGAGTAGGTAGAATAAATACTGGAAATAATAAGATGATGTATTCGAGAAAATTCATTACTTTTTAGAGGAGGTGTAAAATATGCCAGTAAAAAATGCAATGACTGCGGATTATCTTCGTCATGCGTATGGTGGAGAAAGTATGGCTCATATGCGGTATTTGATATGGGCTGATGTTGCGGACAAAGAAAAAATGCCTAATATTGCAAGATTGTTTAGAGCAATTGCATATGCAGAATATGCCCATGCCGATAATCACTTCCGTGAATTAAGAGATCAAAAAGGGGATTATACAGTTCCCGCAGGTGCAGTATTTGGAGTTGGAAAAACAGCGGAAAATTTACAAGGTGCAATTGATGGAGAGCTTCATGAGGTAGAGCAAATGTACCCGGTATATTTGGAGGTTGCACGATTCCAAGATGAAAAAGGTGCGGAAAGAGCTTTCCATTATGCTTTAGAAGCAGAGAAGATCCACGCAAAAATGTTCCAGGATGCTCAAAAGTCCGCTAAAGAAGGTCAGGATATGGAATTAGGAAATGTTCATGTCTGCCCTGTTTGTGGGCATACACATGAGGGTGAAGAAGCACCTGATGAATGTCCAATTTGTGGTGTTAAAAAAGACAAATACAAACCCTTCCCCGCTTAAAAACGGTTAAAACTGGAAAAAGCATTCCTGTAGTGCGTTAA
>DJVJ01000055.1 GCA_002441135.1 Caryophanales bacterium UBA6259
TTTCACGGCGGTAACAGGGGTTCGAATCCCCTACGGGTCACCAACAGTATATTCATCGATAAAGGGATTCGAACCCAGCATGCGAAGCAGGCGTGGGTGGGTCGGAAACACGGTGAACAAGAAGTTTTAACGACGTAGTGAACCGATGTTGGAGTCACGAGTGAGAGCGAGTGTATCCCCTACGGGTTACCTACATAAGTTAGAGGCTAGAGGTCAGAAATCAGACAATGACATCTATTTTTTTTATTCGAAATTGAAATACCGTTTGGACGATTAGCTCAGCTGGGAGAGCACCTGCCTTACAAGCAGGGGGTCGGCGGTTCGATCCCGTCATCGTCCACCATAAATAACAATAAACACGTTATAGTACGTGTTTTTTTTATTTATCGAAAAGAAAGTATAAGAAAAATTAATTATATGCATATTTCACAAAAAAATTCCTAAAAAAAATAATTTTTTTTAGGAATTTTTGTCGTTTAAATGATACAGTTCTATGGATATCGACAAAATTTTTAGCCATTTCGTTTATTTTTTTAATATTTATTAAAAAGATACACTTTTCTTTAGATATTTTGTCGTAAATTTCTTAAAATCGACTCCTTTATTTTGACAAAATTTATTGTAGCTACCGATTATAATATTAAGCACCAGTATAAATTGATTAGGTGGTGTTAATATGTTAAGAAAGCTAAGCGTGCGTAGCTCAATCCTATACTCTGACGTTGTATCTCATCATCTTTCTCGAATCGGCGTTTTTACTCAGAAACAATTGAATAGTATATATGCTTTGTTGTTTAAAAAGTGGGAAGTTATGTATATTATAATGGCGCTATTACTAGGAAGAGCAATGATTCTGAATGAGCTTTCGCCATTTGCAGTTCCGTTTTTTGCCGTTATGTATTATTTAAAAAGAGAGAAGCTTTTGTTTATTAGTTTGGCAATTTTATTAGGAGCTAATTTGTCTATTAATAATCAAGCTGTCATTATCTTCTCTGGTATGCTGATCTTCTTGTTTGTGCAAAAAATTCTTGAAACAAAAGAAAAGAATGATCTTACCTATGCTCCTTTCGTGGTGTTTCTATCGATGTTTTTGCCAAAGGCCGTATTTATTCAGGATCTAGCAGATGGATATTCCTGGTTTATGGTATCCATTGAAAGTGTGCTAGGGTTTATTCTCACTTTGATTTTTGTACAAGCTTTACCTATTATAGTGTACCATCACGAGCAAGCTGCTTTAAGCCAAGAAGAAATAATCGCTTTAATTATTTTGTTAGCCTCAGTGATGACAGGCGCACTTGGTTGGTTTGTAGGTGGTTATGCAATCGAACATATTGTTTCAAGATACTTAATTTTGCTTCTTGCATTTGTTGGTGGAGGACCAGTTGGTGCTTCCGTAGGGGTAGTAACTGGGTTGATATTGAGCTTGTCAAATCCAAGTGCAGTATATCAAATTAGCTTGTTGGCTTTTTCTGGATTATTAGCTGGTTTACTTAAGCAAGCTAGTCGGTTAGGTGTATCTCTTGGATTGGTATTAGGAACGACAATTCTTTCTATTTATCTTGGGACAGAAATGGAAATTTGGACATCCTTTGGGGAGTCTGTAATTGCTATTGTAGTATTTCTTATAACACCTAAACTATTTGTACAGGAAGTTGCTAAATTTATTCCTGGTACAGCTGAATATCAGCATCACTATCAAGAATACGTAAGTAAAATTAGAAATATTACTTCTAATAAGATTGAACAATTTTCAAAAATGTTTACTCAGTTGGCAGATAGCTTTCAGGACGTATCTACCTCAAGCCGTAGAGATGAAGCTGAAGAACTAGAGCATTTTATGAGTGAAATTTCTAATAAACATTGTAAAACCTGTTGGAAACGCAAAAAATGCTGGGAGGACGAATTCTACAAAACCTATCGAATAATGACAGAATTAATGATGGTTGTTGAAGATAAGGGGAACCTGACCAAAAAGGATATTCCCGTGGAATGGAAGGATTATTGTGTAAAGGCAGACCAAACCGCCTTTTCTTTAGTTGACATCTATGAAGAGTATGGAGAACATTTGTATTGGAAGAAGCAATTACAAGAAAGCAAACAGCTTGTCGCACACCAGTTATTTGGTGTAGCTCAAGTGATGAGTGATTTCGCGCAAGAAATTCAAAAGGAAGGTAGGGATTTGAGTTTTCAAGAGAAACAAATTCAACAATCTCTAGAAAGGCTGGGTTTATCTATTCGCCATGTGAATGTTCTTAATTTAAATGAAGGGAATGTAGAAATAGAAGTATTACAAACAAGCTGCCATGGAAAGGATGAATGTAGTAAAATTATTGCACCTTTAATTACGGATGTATTAAATGAGAACATTATTGTCTCTAAGAAGGACTGTGAATATGCAAAGGATGGCTCTTGCAAAATTTGTTTAAATTCCGCAAAAACCTATGAAATAGAGTCGGGTTTTGCGGGAGCTGCAAAAGGGGGGAAATGGCTCTCAGGAGATAGTTTTAGCGCGATAGAGGTAGGAAATGGGAGCTTTGCAGTTGCATTAAGTGATGGAATGGGCAATGGGCAAAGAGCGCAGTTAGAGAGTAAAGCTACTTTAGAGCTTCTAAAACAGCTTTTACAAACTGGTTTAGATGAAAAAATAGCGATAAAGACAATCAACTCTGTTTTGTTATTACGTTCAGAAGAAGAAATTTTCTCGACGGTGGATCTGGCCATTATTAATTTATTTAGTGGCTATACGAAATTTTTGAAAATTGGTTCAACACCAAGCTTTATAAAACGTGATGACGAAATTATTGAAATTAGCGCAAATAATTTACCAATCGGAATTATTCAGGAAATCGATATCGATAGTGTTGGATACGAATTAATGCCTAATGATTTATTAATTATGATGACAGATGGAGTATATGATTCTCCTAAAGCAGCTTTGAATAAAGAGCTATGGATGAAAAGATTAATTCAGGAAATTGAGACGGATGATCCTCAGGAATTTGCGGATTTATTATTAGAAAAGGTAATACGTTATGAGAAAGGAGAAATTAGTGACGATATGACAGTGGTTGTGTCGAAAATTTCAAAATATCAACCGGAGTGGGCAACAATAAAGATTCCGGGCATATCCAAAATAAGTAGACAAATCGCGAATTAATCAGACAATCGTAAAAAAGTATATCCTCCCTTAAAAATGGCAAACATTGTTAATGATAAGGGAGGGTGATAAAAATGCAAAAAAAAGTTTCTTTCAAGCAAATAACGTTAATAACAGATGGCCAATCGAATATGGGGTTATCTCCAGTTTTGGCAGCTAAAAAAGCTAGAGATCACAATATTATTGTTAATGTAATAGGGATAACAGATGAAGGTGCTTTAGGATTGAATGGAAGTGAAGAGATTAGGGGCATCGCAACGGCTGGAGGTGGCCTATCTCAAATTGTTTCCATAGAGCATATTGCTAAAACAGTTCAATATGTTACCCAGCAGTCGATGAATAAAACAATACAGCAGGTTATTAATAGGCAGTTAAAACAAATACTTGGGCAAGGAGATATCTATCAATTACCTCCAGAAGAACGGATAAAGGTTGTTGAGGTAATGGATCATATGTCCGAGCACAGTCACTTAGATATACTTTTAATAGTTGATATGAGTGCTAGCATGCGTTCAAAGCTTAAAAAAATTGAAGAGGCGCTATTTGATTTTCAATTAAGTGTTCGTTCCAGAGCGGGTAGTAATCAAATTGCTATAGCAACCTATCCTTCAAAAGAAAATCATCTTGAGATAAAAATACCTTGGACTCGAGAATATTTTAAAATGGATATGATGATTAGTCAGTTTATCCCTAATGGAAATACTCCAACAGGGCCAGCGATAGAAGAAGCAATCGAATATTTCTCTATGATAAATACTAGAGAAAAGAATGGGATATTAGATGAATACCTTATTTAATTTTCCAAAAGATTTGTTTAAGCCTGGAATGGAACTGAGCGGAAAGTGGAATAAAAAAAGCTATGTAATTATCCGTTATATTGGCCATGGTGAAAATGGTAGTGTTTTTTTGGTTGAATCCTCTGGTAAGCAATATGCATTAAAAATTACTGAGCATTCGTTTGATTTAAGCTATGAAATCAAGATGATTCAGCAATTGAGTTTGACCCAAGGTAATCACCTTGGGTTTTCCGTCTTTGATATTGATGATTTTGTTTTTGGGGAGGAGATATATCCATACTATGTGATGCCCTACCGAACCGGAATTACTATTGAACAATATCTAACTGGGATGAGACAAGCAGATTATCTTTATTTGTTCTCTATTATTGTAAATAGATTAGAAATGCTTCATAGAGAAGGAATTGTGTTTGGTGATTTGAAAGGAGAACATATTATTGTTGATCCCATCACTTTGGAAATATCCCTTATTGACTACGGTGGGTTAAGCTTATTTAATGAAAGTGTTCGACAATATACTGTACTCTATGATCGAGCAAGTTGGAGGATGGGAGATCGTAGAGCAAATCCACACTATGATTTTTTTTCTTTAACTTTAATTTTTATTAAAATAGCAATAGGAGAAAACAAGTTTAAACGAATTTTCCAACAAAGTCGTCATGTGAAGGAACTTTATGATATAATACCAAATATTAATTCGTTAAAATTATTAGCGCCAGTCCTAATGAAAATTTTAACTGGGAAGCGAGTATCGGCAAAAATAATAAAACGAGAATTAGAGACAATAAGAATTAAATCATTATCCGATTCAAAAAGGGTTAAATGGAAGTGGATTGAGTGGGTTTTCTCTTTATCCTTTTTTGTTTTTATCATGATGTTCTTAAGGCTCCTTTATGCCTTGTAATGGAGGAAAGTTCAAGTGTTGAAGTTAAATGACATAATGGAAGTATGTTTATTAGCAGGAAAGGTAATGTTAAGCTTTGGTGGAGAGACCTATAGGGTAGAAGATACAATGACTAGAATTGCTAAATCGTTTCTAATTGGTGAAACGTATAGCTATGTAACACCTACAGGCATTTTTCTCACTTTACAAAGCGCTGAAAAAGAAGAACTGACAAAGTTCGTTCGTATATATGAACGCTCCATTGATTTAAATAAAGTTACACTTGTAAATGAGATTTCTAGACAGATAGCTATTGGACAGCTTTCTATAGATGACGCCAAGATAAAATTGAAAGAAATTGAGAATGGGCAACCGCTTTACCCGGTTTGGGTGCAAGTGGTTTCTTCTGCAATTGCTAGCGGTTTTTTTGCATTGATGTTTAATGGTAATTGGAATGATTACTTACCAGCTTTTATTGCTGGAGGACTAGGTTTTCTTTTATTTATTCTGAGTCACGCTATTATTCAGGTGCGTTTTTTTACAGAAATGGTCGCCTCCTTGTGGATTGGTGCTCTTGCTTATTTTATATATTTTTATCTAGGGCTTGGGACGAATTTGGATAAGATTATAATAGGTGCTGTTATGCCTTTAGTACCCGGGGTATTGATTACAAATGCAATTAGAGATCTAATGGCAGGCGATCTACTGTCTGGTCTAGCAAGAGGTGCAGAGGCTTTTTTAACCGCCTTAGCAATAGGCGCTGGTATTGCAGTTGTACTTGCATTATTTTAATAATGGTTTGGTAAAAAGGAATGAATTTAATGGATTGGAAAGTAGTATATTCAAGTTTAATTGCAACAATGGCCTTTGGCTTTATATTTAATGTTCCTAAAAAGGCGATAATTAGTGGTGGTATAATAGGCATGATTGGATGGGTTACATATGTGTATCTTTCCACCTATAAAATAGAAACTATATCTTCTACTTTAATTTCCGCCTTTATTGTAGCTACACTAAGTCAAATTCTAGCAAAGTATCAGAAGTTGCCTGTAACCGTCTTTAGCGTAGCTGGAATAATCCCGCTAGTGCCTGGGGGCTTAGCATATGAAACAATGAGATACTTTGTTGAAAATAATTACTCATTTGCCATCAAATATGCAACAAAAACACTATTAATCTCAGGAGCAATTGCTTTTGGATTAATCATTTCAGGTGTAATTTCCCAGTTGGTTAAAAAAGGATGATCAAGAAATGCTAACTAAAATCAAAGCTGTTCTAGATAATTATCAAATGATAACAAATGGGAGTCCGATTGTTGTTGGAGTGTCAGGTGGCCCTGATTCAATGGTTTTATTAGAAGTATTATCTCAATTAGTTCCTAATCCATTAATAGCTGCTCATCTTAATCATTTGTTTAGGGGAGAAGAAGCGAAAAAGGATGCTGAATTTGTAAGAAATGAGTGTAACAAAAGAGGAATTAACGCCGTTATTGAAGAATATGATGTTACATCGTATATGTCTGAAACAAGACTAGGAGCACAAGAAGCAGCTAGAGAGGTTCGCTATCGATTTTATGAAAAGGTAGCTAATAAATGGAATGCAGGTTATATCGCCTTGGGGCATCATCTAGATGATCAAGCAGAAACTGTGATAATGAGAATGATTAGAGGAACAGGAATTCAAGGGTTATCAGGAATACCTTATGTTAGAATAAACGAAGATCATAAAATTATTCGACCATTACTAGATGTCACCAAAGAGGAAATTATTACTTACGCAAATGAACATTTAATTCCGTTTCGTATTGACCAAAGTAATTTATCCACAAAATATGCTCGAAATAAGATGAGACTAGAGGTAATTCCTTTTTTAAAAAACTATAACTCGAATATTCCTATGCATTTGCACAATTTGGCCAAAGTAGCACAATCCGAAAATGATTATTTAATAAAGGAAGCAAATAAATCGTTAGAAGCGATTATCATAGAAAAAACAAACAAAAATTATAAGATTAATAATGATCAATTACGGTTAATAGACATTGCTTTACAAAGAAGACTGATTCACTTAATATTAAGTTATCTTGGTTTAACCGACCAGGTTCTATTTGTCCATATTGAGCAAATTTTATATCTTGTGGCACAAAACCATCCCTCAAAGAAAATTCAATTGCCGGGGATTGTAGTATATCGAAATTATCATGAATTAGTTTTTACCAAAGAGTTAACATATGAGAAAGAAGCTTATAAATATAGTCTTCCAATCAATGGAGAAGTAATAATACCAGCCATACATAAAAAAATTCGAACATTAAAGACTGACCAACCACAGCATTATAAGGGTATATGGGCTGTTTTTGATTATCAATTATTATCAGAATGTGACTTAGTAGTTAAAACAAGAGAAGCTGGAGATAAAATAAAAAGTATAACTGGTACGAAAAAAATAAAAGATATATTTATTGATAATAAAATTCCAAAAGAGGATCGAGCAGTGTACCCTCTGATTTGTTGTAATGAACATATCCTATGGATCCCAGAAATAAAGAAATCCAATATGGGATTAGTATCAGAAAAAACGCAAGAATATATATATATCTTTGTAGAAGATTTGTAATTTAGTAATAAAAATTTTACATAAGATGTAAATATTATATAAATGAAGCAAGAAGAGAATATCATAGGAGGACTATATTAATGGAGAAAGACATCAAGGAAGTCTTAATATCAGCAGAAGAGATTCAAAAAAAGACAGAAGAATTAGGTGCTCTACTTAGTGAGGAGTACAAAGGCAAAAAGCCACTATTGGTCTGTGTGTTAAAAGGGGCAATTCTATTTATGTCCGATTTAGCAAAGAACATGACCATACCATTAGAAATGGACTTTATGGCTGTTTCTAGTTATGGTTCAGCAACCGAATCGTCAGGGGTTGTAAGAATTCTTAAAGATTTAGAGACAGATATTGAAGGAAGAGATTTGATTATTGTTGAAGACATTATTGATAGTGGATTAACATTGAGCTATTTAATTGATATTTTAAATAGACGAAATATTAATTCTCTTAAGGTTGTAACCTTATTGGATAAACCTCATCGAAGAACAGTTAATTTAAAACCTGATTATAGTGGATTTGTGATTCCTGATGAGTTTGTTGTTGGTTATGGTCTAGATTACGCTGAGGTTTATCGTAATTTACCGTATATCGGGATATTAAAACCTGAAGTGTATGAGAGATAACTACATCTATTGTAGGGATATTTTTTTCTATGATACAATATTATAAGCATTAAGAGAGGAGGTAAGAGATTGAACCGTTTTGTTCGTAATACTGGTTTCTACTTATTAATATTCTTACTAACAGTTGGAATTGTTAGCTTTTTTACAAAGCCCACGACAACTACGGAGCAGATCCCTTATACCACATTTCAGCAAGAGTTAATGGATGGTCAATATAATGAGATTACAGCTCGTCCTGATCAACTAACCTACCGTATAGAAGGTACTTATAAAGGTGATGAACAGAAAAAGTTCTATACCAATGCACCTTTTAGTGAAGGTTTTATTGAAATGCTGACGGAAGCTCCTGTAAATAAACTGGATTTTCTAGAGCCTAAACGGGATTCGATTTGGATAACATTTTTAACCTCAGTTATTCCTTTTATCTTAATTTTTGTTTTATTTTTCTTTTTATTAAACCAGGCACAAGGTGGCGGAAGCAAGGTAATGAATTTCGGCAAAAGCCGAGCTCGTTTATATAATGAAGAGAAGAAAAAGGTTACTTTTAAGGATGTAGCTGGTGCTGATGAGGAAAAGGAAGAATTAGTTGAAGTTGTTCAATTCTTGCAGGATCCAAGGAAATTCTCTAATTTGGGTGCAAGAATTCCTAAGGGAGTCTTATTAGTAGGACCTCCTGGAACCGGTAAAACTTTACTAGCGAGAGCAGTTGCCGGTGAAGCGGGAGTTCCATTTTTTAGTATCAGTGGTTCTGATTTTGTTGAGATGTTTGTTGGTGTAGGAGCTTCTAGGGTGCGTGATCTTTTTGAAAATGCGAAAAAAAACTCACCATGTATTATATTTATTGATGAGATTGATGCTGTTGGAAGACAGCGTGGTGCTGGATTAGGTGGAGGACATGATGAAAGAGAGCAAACACTAAACCAGCTTTTAGTGGAAATGGATGGATTTAGTGCCAATGAAGGAATTATTATTGTAGCTGCTACGAATCGTCCAGACATTCTAGACCCTGCTTTATTAAGACCTGGAAGATTTGACAGACAAGTAACAGTCGATCGCCCTGATGTTAAGGGTAGAGAAGCAATTTTACATGTTCATGCTAGGAATAAGCCGCTATCAAAAGATGTAAAATTAGATGTTATTGCTCGAAGAACTCCTGGTTTTACAGGTGCAGATTTAGAAAATTTAATCAACGAAGCCGCATTGTTAACAGCGAGGAAAAATTTAAAAGAAGTAACAATGGTTGAAGTTGATGAAGCAATTGACCGTGTTATTGCAGGTCCAGAAAAGAAAAGTCGCTTAATTAGTGAAAAAGAAAAGAAAATTGTTGCTTACCATGAAGCAGGTCATACAGTAGTTGGGTATCATTTGAAACATGCGGATCAGGTGCATAAAGTTACTGTTGTTCCTAGAGGTAGTGCTGGTGGTTATACGGTAATGTTACCGAAGGAAGATCGTTATTTTATGACTAAGCCGGAATTATTAGATCGAATTGTTGGTTTGTTAGGTGGGCGTGTCGCTGAGGAATTGGTTCTTGGTGAAGTGAGTACAGGTGCTCATAATGATTTTGAGCGGGCCACTGGTATCGCAAGAAAAATGGTTACCGAATTTGGTATGAGCGAAAAGCTTGGACCTATGCAGTTTGGTCATGGCCAAGGGCAGGTTTTCCTAGGCAGGGATTTCAATCGTGAAGCTAATTATAGTGATAAAATTGCTTATGAGATTGATTTAGAAATTCGAAGTATTATTGAGGAAAGCTATGCACGTTGTAAAGCTGTTTTAACAGAGCATAGAGATAACTTAGAGCTCATTGCCCAGACCTTAATGGTACATGAAACCCTTGATGCTGAAGGAATCAAACAATTAATTGAAACAGGGAAATTAGAAGCAAAACCAGAAACAGTAGAAGATAAAGGCTCTTTAAAGGTGCAGATTCAGAAAAAGGATCATCGACAAGATCAAGAATTAAACTTTAAAGATGAGCAAAAAGCAGAAATGGAAAAAGCAAATAATAAAGCTGATGATGGCAATGGGGATGAAATAAAGGAATAAAGGGCACTTAGGTGCCTTTTATTTACTTTATATAGCGTTTTAACGCGTCTATGTCTTATAGAAAAAAATAAGGAGTGGTTAGAATGGCAGAGAAATCCTTCTTAACGGACATCGAGATTGCACAGCAAGCGAATATGAAGAAAATCACTGAGGTTTCTAGGGGAATTGGTATTGATGACGAAGAATTAGAGCTTTATGGTAATTACAAGGCTAAGGTTTCATTGGATTTATTAAAGCGCTTACATGACAAGGAGGATGGGAAACTAATTCTTGTTACTGCTATAAGTCCAACTCCAGCAGGAGAAGGAAAATCGACTGTAACTGTTGGGCTTGGTCAAGCTTTTAATAAGATTGGCAAAAAAGCCATTATTGCTCTAAGAGAACCATCTCTAGGGCCAAGTATGGGAATTAAAGGTGGAGCAGCTGGAGGTGGTTATTCTCAGGTCGTTCCAATGGAGGATATTAACTTACATTTTACTGGAGATATTCATGCCATTACAACGGCTCATAATGCGCTGTCCGCACTCATAGATAATCATATTCAGCAGGGAAATGAATTAAATATTGATTCAAGACGCGTAATCTGGAAACGGGTATTAGATTTAAATGACCGTGCATTAAGAAATATTGTTATTGGATTAGGTGGACCGATTCAAGGGGTGCCAAGAGAAGACGGTTTTGATATAACTGTTGCTTCTGAAGTTATGGCGATTTTGTGTTTGGCAGATGGTTTACAGGATTTGAAGGAACGCTTAAGTAGAATAGTAGTTGCCTATAACTATGAAAAGCAACCAATTACTGTAAAAGACTTGGGTGCACAGGGTGCAATGGCTTTATTATTAAAGGATGCAATTAAGCCTAATTTAGTTCAAACTCTTGAGAACACGCCTGCTTTTATTCATGGAGGTCCTTTTGCAAATATTGCTCATGGAACAAACAGTATATTAGCTACGAAGATGGCATTAAAGCTAGCGGATTACACAGTAACAGAGGCAGGCTTTGGAGCGGATTTGGGTGCGGAGAAGTTCTTCCATATTGCTTCTCATTATGCTGGTTATAAACCAAGTGCAGTGGTCATCGTTGCAACAGTAAGAGCGCTTAAAATGCATGGTGGTGTAGCGAAGACTGATCTTGGAATTGAAAATGTAGAAGCTCTTAGAAAAGGATTCGCAAATTTAGAAAAACACATGGATACCATTGGGCGTTTTGGTATACCTTTTGTTGTAGCAATCAATCGTTTTGTAAATGATACAGAGAATGAGGTTCAGGAACTATTTAATTTAGTAAAAGAAAAGGGTGCATCTGTAGCCATTGCTGAAGTATGGGAAAAAGGTGGCGATGGTGGTACTGCTTTAGCAAATGAATTAGTAAATGTCATTGAGAAAAGCCAGAAGACACATGCTCCACTATATAATGTGAACCAAAGCATTGAAGAAAAAATTGAGGCAATTGTCAAAAATGTATATGGAGGAATTGGTGTAGAATTAACCAGTAAGGCGAAAAAACAAATCCAAGACTTTAAAGCGGCTGGCTGGGACAATTTACCGATTTGTATGGCAAAAACTCAATATTCCCTGTCCGATGATCCTTCTCTTCTTGGAAGGCCAGAGGGTTTTAAGATTACTGTTCGGGAATTTAAGCCATCCATTGGTGCAGGATTTATTGTTGCATTAACAGGTGATGTAATGACAATGCCTGGTTTACCAAAGAAACCAGCAGCATTAAATATGGATATTGACGAAAATGGGGTAATTAAAGGGTTGTTTTAAGCTTGTTCAAGGTTATTTTAATCAGATAGAAATGTATTCCTATCAAAAATAAGATCAGCTAATAAATGGGATTCTGTTGAGTATAACAGAATCCCGTGTTTTTTAACGAATTGGAAAACATAATGGAAATCATGAGTATTAAGTACGGCTTATAGTTGCCTAACCGGTGATGAATTGATAATATTAATTCAGATAAATGGAAACTTAATTTGTGAATGATAGGTGGTTATGAAAATGATCCTAGTAATTGACGTAGGAAATACAAATACAGTAATTGGTATCTATAAAGATAGCGAATTAGTAGAGCATTTTCGAATTTCTTCTGATAAGGAAAAAACGACAGATGAATATGGTATGTTAATTAAACAATTAGTCGAATATAATGGCATATTAATGAGTGAAATTAAAGGAGCGATTATCTCATCTGTTGTACCACCGTTGATATATACCTTTGAAAAAGTAATAAAAAAATACTTTGAGATTAATCCTCTTATCATTGGACCCGGAGTAAAGACAGGGATGAATATTCGTGTTGAAAATCCGAGAGAAGTTGGCGCCGATCGGATAGTAAATGCTGTTGCGGGAATTGAACTTTATGGAAAACCATTAATCATTGTTGATTTTGGTACAGCTACTACATTTTGTTTAGTAGATGAGAATGGTGCCTACCAGGGAGGAGCGATAGCTCCGGGTATAGGAATTTCAACAGAAGCTCTTTACCAAAAAGCAGCAAAGCTACCTAGAATAGAATTAAATAAACCAACTGATGTAGTTGGAAAAAACACTATTTCAGCGATGCAATCAGGAATCATCTTTGGTTTTGCTGGACAAGTTGATGCTATCGTTGAGCGAATGAAAAAAAAATCAACACTTAATCCAAAGGTAATCGCCACAGGGGGGTTAGCAAGCTTAATCGCTTCTGAATCAAACACGATAGATATTATTAATCCTTTTTTAACCTTAGAAGGCTTACGAATTATTTATGAACGTAACCAAGGTGAATAAAATGGTTAAACTAAATGGAATAAGAAAATGAGAGGATCCAGATTGGGGTCCTTTTCCATTGATTATAGGATGAAATTAGGGAGGATATTATGAAAGACTATTTAATAAAAGCACTTGTCTTTGATGGGAAAGTAAGGGCGTATGCAACAAACACAACAATTCTGGTAAATGAACTTCAAAAAAGTCATGATACATGGCCAACTGTTAGTGCTGCTTTAGGGCGAACAGCTACTGTGGGTGCGATGATGGGCGCAATGTTAAAGGGAGATGAACGGGTAACAATTCAAATGAAATCAGATGGCCCTATTGAGCAAATTGTGGTTGATGCTAATGCAAAGGGAGAAGTAAGGGGATATGTTAATAATCCACATGTAGATCTTCCTTTGAATAGCAAGGGAAAACTAGATGTTGCTGGAGTGGTTGGTGATGGGTATCTATATGTTATCAAAGATTTAGGGCTTAAAGAACCCTATCGTGGAAGTGTCCCAATCGTTTCTGGAGAAATAGGGGAAGATTTTACTTATTATTTTACATATTCCGAGCAGACGCCTTCTGCTGTTGCAGTAGGGGTGTTAGTAAATCCAGATCATACAATAAGAGCGGCTGGTGGTTTTATTATTCAAGTAATGCCTGGTTTAGAAGAAGAACAGATCGCTGAGCTAGAAGAGACATTATCAAAGCTTCCCACAGTTTCTTCTATGATAGATCAAGGGGATTCTCCTGAACAAATTTTGGAGAAATTATTCAAAAATGAGTTTAAAGTGCTAGAGCGACAAGAAATTCAGTTTAAATGTAATTGTTCACATGAACGTATTTATCAAATGCTTGTTAGTTTAGGTATAGAGGAAATTGAGGATATGATAGCGAAGGAAGAAAATGCAGAAGTAGTTTGTCATTTCTGTAATACAAAGTATCAGTACAATAAAGAGGATTTACATGGTATTGTCCAAGATTTGCAAAAAGAAAAATAAGGAGTAGGTTAACATGAGGAGAGAGAGAACATATCAGATTGTTATTACTTTTTTAGCTATTATTATTTTGGCAATGGGTATTTATCAGTATAGTAGTGGAGATAAGAAAATCGCAACAATTGGAAATGTGGATATCTCTGAGGACACTTTTGTTTCTGAATTAAAAAGAGTTTATGGAAAAGAAGTTTTAGATGAAATGATTAATAAAAAAGTAGTTTATATGATTGCCGAAAAAAACCAGATCACAGTGGACGAAAAGGAAGTCACTAGGCAATATGATGAGCTGAGAAAAGGTTATAGCTCAGAGGATGAGTTTGTTGAATATTTACGTGACCAAATGGGCTGGACCAAAAATCAATTATTAGAGAATATAAAGTTTTATATTTTATGGGAAGAAATTGCGACAAAGGATGTTGTGATTGAGGAGGAACAAATTCAATCCTACTATGATGAAAATGTGGACTTTTATACTGATCCTGAGAGCTTTCATATTGAACAAATTATAGTGACTACCTTAGATGAGGCAAATCAATTGTTAAGTGAATTAAATAATGGATCTAATTTTAATACATTGGCAAAAGAGTTATCAATGGATGTACTTAGTGCCTCTAATGGTGGAGATATTGGTTTTGTCTCGGAAAATGATTATGCTATTGATGCAGCAATATTGAAAGAAGCAGGAACTCTTGAATTAAATGAAATAAGTTCACCAATTGAACTTGATGAAGGATATGCGGTTATTCGCGTAATTGAGTATAAAGAAGAAACTCAAATACCTTTAGAAGAGGTCAAGGGAGAAATACGAAGAGAGTTAGCATTAAAACAAGTGGATTCCTTACCCGAGATTTTGAAGCAACTGAAGGAGGATATCGGTGTGGAAGTTTATGATTCCACAATAGAGTAGGGGTGAAAATATGAATTTTAACACCGTGGAGCAGTGGCAGCAATTTTACAATCAGGGATATCGATTACTACCAATTGTGTTAAAACAAAAGATTAGTAATTTTGATCCTTTGGTTATTATGGAAAAGATAAGAAAGAATCACGAATATTATTTTATTTATGAAAGCGGGAAAATTGGCCGGTATACCTTTATTGGCTATGACCCTACTCATATTCTCAAAAGTAAAAATAACGAAAATATAATTTTTAATAAGGAAAAACAGGAACAATTTTTTAAAAAGGACCCTCTTTTAGCATTAAGAGGAATAATGGGGAAGTATCAAGTTCCTAATATTGATAACTTACCAAGCTTTAATGGGGGAGCAGTAGGATTTTTAAGCTACGACATGGTTAATTATTTTGAGAATATTCCTCAAATGGCGAAAGATGATCTGCAGATACCAGATTTATATTTTATGGTATTGGATAAGCTGTGGATCTTTGATCATCATCAGCAGGAGCTATATCTTGTTGAATATGTTAATGTCCAAGAACAAGAGGATTTAATATCAGTTTTTGCAAAAAAAATGGCAGAACTTGAACGGACTTGGAATAGCTCATTGCTATCTGAACAACACCAACAAGAAGCTACTATTTTAGCCGAGCCTTATTCTAGTACCTATAAACAAAATAAGGTCAAAACTTCGTTTACTAAGGAAAGTTTTGAGAAAGCAGTAGAGAAAGTGCAGGAATACATTACTGCAGGAGATGTATTTCAGGTTAACCTTTCTGTAAGACAATCTCGCAATTTAAAAGTAGAAGGTTTTGATATTTATCGACATTTACGTAGGATTAACCCATCGCCTTACATGGGATTTATGCATTTTCCTGACTTACAATTAGTAAGTAGTTCACCGGAATTATTAATTCAAATTGAAAATGGTATTATTCAAACCCGCCCTATCGCTGGTACAAGACCCAGGGGTGCAAATGAACAGGAAGATCAGCTACTAGTAAAAGAATTAATTGAAAATGAAAAAGAAATGGCAGAGCATATCATGTTAGTTGATCTTGAAAGAAATGATTTGGGACGGGTATGTAAGTTTGGAAGTGTTGAAGTTAATGAATTAATGGCTGTAGAAAAATATTCTCATGTCATGCATATTGTATCTAATGTCATAGGCAAGTTAGATGAAAAAAATGATCTTTATGATGCTATAAAAGCAACCTTTCCAGGAGGAACGATTACTGGTGCTCCTAAAATTAGAACAATGGAGATCATTGAAGAGTTAGAGCCTGTAAAAAGAGGCCCCTATACAGGTTCAATGGGCTGGATTGGTTTTAATGGCAATCTAACGTTAAATATACTGATTAGAACACTCCTTGTCAAAGACAAGCAAGGACACATTCAAGCAGGTGCTGGTATTGTGATCGATTCTGTACCGGAAAAGGAATATTATGAATCTCTCAAAAAGGCAGAGGCAGTTTGGAAGGCAGTAGAGGCTAGTGAAGTTGAATATTTGCTTAAGCAGCAAAAGGAGTAATCAGCTTGATATTATTTATTGATAATTATGATTCCTTTACCTTTAATCTAGTCCAATATTTTGGGGAGTTGCATCCAGATGTTGAAGTTTATCGGAATGATCAGATTACATTGTTCGATATTGAACGGAAGAATCCAGATTACATCGTTATTTCACCAGGTCCCTGCTCACCAAATGAGGCTGGGGTTAGTATTGAGGTTATAAAGCGATTTTCTGGAAGAATACCTATTCTTGGTGTATGTTTGGGTCATCAATCGATTGCTCAGGCATTTGGGGGAAAAGTAGTTAGCGCAGAAAAGTTAATGCATGGTAAAACTTCAAAAATGTTTCATGACGGAAAAACGATATTTAAAGATATACCTTCGCCATTTAAAGCTACCCGCTATCACTCGTTAATTGTAGATCCCGAGACTTTACCAAAATGCTTTGAGGTAAGCGCAAAAACTAGTGATGGGGAAATAATGGCAATTAGGCACAGGGATTTTCCGCTAGAAGGAGTTCAATTTCATCCGGAATCTATATTGACAGAATACGGGAAGCAACTTATACAAAATTTCTTAAATCATTATATGGTGGTTAACGATGAAGTGGATATTTAATCATGAGATAGTTGAAGAAGATCAGTTGACGATTCCTGTTAAGGATCATGGATTTTTATATGGTGTGGGCTTATTTGAAACCTTTCGAGTCTACGATGGCCTACCTTTCTTATTTAAAGAGCATATTCAACGTTTACAAGCTGGTGTTGAATTACTAGGAATCGATTATTCCTTAGACGAAAAAAAACTTTTTCAAGAATTAAAGCGGTTGCTTCGGGTCAATGATTTAAGCAATGCCTATATTCGCCTAACGGTTTCTGCTGGTACTGCACCATTTGGGATGCCAACAGAGAAGTATCGCAAACCATCTATACTGTGGCAAATTAAAGAGATGCCCCCTCTATCGGATTCACCGATAATGGATAAAAAGGCCGTTCTTTTAAAAACAAGGAGGAATAGTCCGGAAACATCCTATCGTCTTAAAACCTTGAATTTTTTAAACTCAATTGTAGCCAAACAAGAAATAATGGATAAAGAAAATACCGAAGGATTTTTTCTAACCAGTGAAGGTTATTTGGCAGAGGGTATTGTGAGCAATCTTTTTTTTGTAAAATCGAAAAAATTATATACTCCGGATTTAAGTACAGGCATCCTAAAAGGGATAACTCGGGATAAGGTCATTCAAATTGCAGGTCTGCTAAATTATCCTGTAATAACTGGCTATTTCGATCCAGAGGAATTATTGGATGCAGACGAAGTATTTATTACGAACTCCATTCAAGAAGTGGTTCCGATTGTCCAATTTGAAGAGCGATATTTTAACTATAATAGTGAATCTCTAGTTTTTCAATTAATAAGAGAATATAAAAGATGTATTAAAATACAACTTAAACAAAAAATGTAGCAAAGGAGTTTAACGTTGAAATATAATTCTCATTTAATTAAAACAGGTAGCCATCTGGATTTAGTCGCGGAAATGGAGAAGATCGGTGCAGATCCAGCTGGCATTAAAATTATGGCCCCAAAAGCAGAATTGAAAATAGTTAAGGCTGAACAATTATCTCTTAAAGCAGTAAATATTTTAAAGCAAGAGATGCTTTCTAGAGGCGGAGATGTTGTAGTTCATAAAGAAGTGTCTATGCTAAAAAAAGATTTTTCAGATGTTTTGATAATAGGCACAAGGAAACAATATTGGGAGTTAATTCACAAATTAAAGGTGCAGCCTTTTGGTTTGAAGGAATTAGCTACGGAATTACAGGGGATTTTACGTTCTGAACATCTAGGGATAAATGAAAAAACCTTAATAGGAAACCATAGGGAAATTCATTTGGGTAATCAGACATTAGTCATGGGTATATTAAATATCACCCCTGATTCTTTTTCTGATGGTGGTAAATATATTGAATTAGATTTGGCCTTAGAGAGAGCAAAAGAGATGATTGAGTTTGGGGCAGACATTATTGATATAGGAGGAGAATCTACTCGTCCTGGTCATGCTCCAGTATCCATGGAAGAGGAAATACGGAGGGTTATCCCTATTATTAAAAAGCTCTCAAATGAAATTGATGTGCCTATTTCTATTGATACATACAAAGCAGAAGTGGCTAAACAAGCTATTTTAGCCGGTGCAAATATTATCAATGACGTTTGGGGATTTAAAAAAGATCCTGAAATGGCCAAGGTAGCTGCAGAGTTAGGTGTCCCTGTTATTTTAATGCATAATCGTGAACAGCCTGTGGAGCATTCCTTAATGGAAGTGATGATTAAAGAGCTTCGAGAAAGTATCTTTTTAGCTATCCAAGCAGGGGTAAGGGAAGAGAATATTATCTTAGATCCCGGGATTGGGTTTGGTAAGACATATCAAGATAATTTGATAGTAATGAATCGTTTAGATGAGATTGTATCTTTAGGGTTCCCAGTTTTACTAGGAACATCTAGAAAGTCATTTATCGGCCTAACTCTAGACCTTCCTGTTGAGGATAGAATCGAAGGAACATCAGCTACTGTAGCCCTTGGAATTAGTAAAGGCTGCAAAATTGTACGTGTTCATGATGTGAAGGAAATGAAAAGGGTATGTAAAATGATGGATGCAATGATTTACGTCAATAATAAAGGGTGAAACAATTGGATAAAATTATTTTTAATCAAATTCAGTTTTATGCGTATCATGGTGTTTTTGAAGAAGAAAACAAATTAGGTCAAAAATTTGAAGTAGATGTAGAATTATATCTTAATTTAAAAAAACCTGGTATAACAGATAATATTGAGGATACTGTAAATTATGCAAAAGTTTATCAGTTAGTAGAAAAAGTAGTCATGGGAACACCAAAGAAATTACTCGAATCCTTGGCAGAAACCATTGCCACTGAACTGCTTTCTACTTTTTCTAACAAAGGTGTCCACGAGGTTGTGATACGTGTAAGAAAGCTTCAACCTCCAATAGCTGGTCATATGAAGAGTGTTACAGTTGAGATAAATAGGAGCGTGTAAGGGTGGCAGAGGTTTTTTTAGGTCTTGGATCTAATGTTGGTAATCGAATGCATTATTTACAAAGAGCAATCGAAATGTTAAAAGAGCATTCCGATATTGAAGTAATTGCGAAATCAAATATTTATGAAACAGAACCATATGGTCTAAAGGATCAGGATTCTTTTTTAAATATGACAGTGAAAATCAGCTCAAAACTAGATCCCGAAAGATTGTTAAAATATATTCATATAGTAGAAGAAAAGTTAGATCGGGAAAGAATTATTCATTGGGGTCCAAGAACGATAGATATAGATATCTTATTATATGGAAAAGAAAAGATTGATCTTCCTCATCTACAGGTTCCCCATCCATATATGACAGATCGACTTTTTGTACTTATGCCATTGCAAGAAATCTATGATGGGACTATCCCGGGAAGCTTGGAAAGTATTGATGAACTAATACAGAAGCATAAAGGTAAACAAGGAATTGAGTTGTATAGAAAACAATTGTTTTAAATACGGAAAAAAATTATTGGATAAAGACAGTAAAGGTTGTGAAGCAGGCATGAAAATAGGCGATGTTCAACTAGATAATAATGTGGTGTTAGCGCCAATGGCTGGAGTAAGTAATTATGCTTTTCGTTCTATAGCTAGAGAATTTGGTACTGGATTAGTTACTGCTGAAATGGTAAGTGACAAAGCAATTTTACAAAAAAATGAAAGAACCATGAAAATGGTAGAAGTTGCACCAAATGAGAGGCCTTTAAGCTTACAAATTTTTGGTGGGGATAAGGATTCTTTAGTTCAAGCAGCAGTTTTTGTTGATCAATTTACTGATGCAGATATTATCGATATAAATATGGGTTGCCCTGTTCCGAAAATTACCAAAAACGAAGCCGGAGCTAAACTATTGCTACACCCTCCGAAAATTGAGGAATTGGTAGAGGCGGTAGTCCGAGCAGTGAAAAAGCCAGTTACGGTAAAAATGAGAATAGGATGGGATAGCAAGCATTTATATGCAATTGAAAATGCGAAAGCAATTGAAAATGCCGGAGCTAAGGCATTAGCTGTTCATGGTAGAACAAGAGAACAGATGTATACAGGAAAGGCAGATTGGGATGTGATTCGATCGGTAAAGGAATCTATAAGGATACCTGTAATTGGTAACGGTGATATCTTTTCACCTGAGGATGCAAAGCGGATGATTGATCAGACTGGTGTAGATGGTGTAATGATTGGTAGGGCTGCTTTGGGCAATCCTTGGATCTTATATCGAACTGTTCAATATCTAACTACAGGGATCTTACCTCCTGAACCTAAAGCAAGTGAGAAAATAAAAGTTGCTATGGTGCATATGGAACGCTTAATCCGTTTAAAAGGAGAAAAGGTTGGCATAATGGAAATGAGGAAGCATGCAGGTTGGTACATAAAAGGACTTCCTGGTGCAAGTAAAATGCGTGATGAAATCAATTTAGTGGAAACAAAGGAAGAGCTTGAAGAAAAGCTATTTTCTTATGTGGAGGACATCGAAAAAGAAAAAGAGCAGGAGATAAACCCAATTTCTTAAATTAATTACCTAGTTTGGTTGACAATTGGTAATGATTGAAATATAATACCCAACAGACTATTCAGATTATATTTAACGTATGAATTACATTTAGAGTCAAGAACTAAGAAGATTGATAATATTATGTAGAATCTTTGTTTAAAGAATAACTAACAAAAGATATACGATAAGAGGTAAAATGGAATAAATTATTAAAAAAAGACATATAATCGAATGAAAATAGATTATTGTCTGGAAATCTTATACAAAGGGGAATTGAAATGGCAGATAAAGAAGTGATTTTAACTCCATCTGGATTAAAAAAACTAGAAGAAGAATTAGAACATTTAAAAACGGTGAAAAGAAGAGAAGTAGCAGAACGAATTAAGATTGCTATTGGCTATGGAGATATTAGCGAAAACTCGGAATATGAAGATGCTAAAAATGAACAAGCATTTATCGAAGGAAGAATTATTACTTTAGAAAAAATGCTTAGAAACGCAAAGATTATCAATGACGAAGAAGTAGTAACAGATGTAGTAAGCATTGGTTCTACAGTAAAGCTTAAGGATATAGAATTCGATGAGGAAGTAGAATATACAATTGTTGGTTCTGCTGAATCAGATCCTACTGTAAATATGATATCTAACGAATCTCCAGTAGGAAAGGCGCTTCTAGGTAAACAGATTGGAGCAACAGTAGAAGTTAGTGTTCCAGCGGGCGTTATAAAGTACGAGATCTTAGATATTAAAAAATAAGGAATGTAGGAGTTGATCATAATGAGCCAAGAGGTAGTAGATTTAAACGAGCTACTTCTTGTGCGTCGTCAAAAATTAGCCGGACTGCAGGAGCTTGGATTTGATCCTTTTGGCTATAAATTTGACCGGACACATACAGCACAAGAAATCTTGAGTGAACTAGATACACTTACTAAAGAAGAAATAGAAGCAAAAAACATACATGTTAAATTCGCGGGAAGAATCATGTCCAAACGCCTTCAAGGAAAGGCCGGATTCGCTCACCTGCAAGATATTAGCGAGAAGATTCAAATTTATATTCGAAAAGATCAAGTTACTGAGCAAGAATTTGAAGCATTCGACTTGTTAGACTTGGGAGATATTATTGGTGTAGATGGAACTGTTTTTAAAACAAATATGGGTGAGACTTCTATAAAAGTAGAAAAGCTTCATATTTTAACAAAATCATTACATCCATTGCCAGATAAATTCCATGGCCTAAAAGATGTAGAGTTACGCTATCGCCAGCGTTATGTAGACTTAATTGTAAATCCTGAAGTGAAAAAAACCTTTATTATGCGAAGTAAGATTATTCAAGCGCTTAGAAGGTATTTAGACCAATTAGGATATATTGAAGTAGAAACACCGACGATGCATGCAATTGCTGGGGGTGCAGCAGCTAGACCATTTATTACCCATCATAACGCTCTTGATATGGAACTATATATGCGAATTGCCATTGAGCTTCATTTAAAACGTTTAATAGTAGGTGGCATGGAAAAGGTTTATGAAATTGGTAGAGTTTTCCGTAATGAAGGAATATCCACTAGACATAATCCTGAGTTCACTATGTTAGAGCTATATGAAGCATATGGTGATTTTCAGTCCATTATGGAATTAACAGAAAATGCAGTAGCTTTTATTGCAAAGGAAGTATTAGGAACTACAAAAATCAATTATCAAGGTGAAGAAATTGATTTAGAGCCATCATGGGAAAGAATCTCTATGATTGATGCAATCAAAAAATATGTAGGCGTTGATTTAAGCAAAAAGATGACCGATGATGAAGCACGAAATATTGCTAAGGAATATAATATTCATGTGGAACCACACATGACATATGGTCATATTGTTAATGAATTCTTCGAGCAAAAGGTAGAAGACAAGCTTGTACAACCTACATTTATTTATGGACATCCAGTAGAGATTTCTCCATTAGCGAAAAAGAATGCGGAAGATCCAAGATTTACTGATCGATTTGAATTATTTATTGTGCGTAGAGAACATGCAAACGCATTTACTGAACTAAATGACCCAATTGATCAAAGAGAACGCTTTGAGGCCCAATTAAAAGAAAAAGAGCAAGGAAATGAAGAGGCACATGAAATGGATGAAGACTTCATTCACGCTCTTGAGATAGGAATGCCTCCAACGGGTGGTTTAGGAATTGGAATCGACCGTTTAGTTATGTTATTAACTGATCAACCATCAATAAGAGATGTCCTATTATTCCCATTAATGAGGGAACGCTAAAGTAAATTTCGGTTTAAAGATACTAACCTATCTTCGTGATGAAGGTAGGTTTTTTAATTCTAAAAATATAAAGGCTATATCAATATAAGTGGAAATAAAATGAAAGTTTAGTAGAAAATAAGTATTGAAAAAAGACATTATAATTGTTATCATTAGTAAGTCGTCACTGATAAATAACTTTTATAAACAAGTTGTAAATAAGTTATCAATATGTTTTAAAAATGTATTGACGAACGACGTTGTGCTATGATAAGATGTTATTTGTCGCTGCGAGATGGTGACGCGATAATTGCTCTTTGAAAACTAAACAGTGTAATGCTAAGCGAGCCCTTCAATTTTATTGAAGGACAACAAAAAACAAGCCAAGGATCGTCGATTAAGTTCGCAACATCCGTGTTGCAACATCGACGTTAGCACATCCATGTGCATATCAAACAACACTTTATTGGAGAGTTTGATCC
>DJVJ01000017.1 GCA_002441135.1 Caryophanales bacterium UBA6259
TTTTACGCCCTTTTCTATCCCTAGCTTTTTTAGCTTTTGACGAATAATCTTTGCAACAGGATCCATAAAGGTTTTTGAGATATCTGTAACCATCCATTGAGTAGGGTCTAATTTATTGGCTGCACCCATTGATGAAATTAGAGGAATTCCTCTTTCTCTTGCTTCGGTAATGGCCAAGATCTTGCTTTCCATCGTATCAATCGCATCAATAATATAGTCGGGCTGATAGGAGAATACTGTTTCTAATGTATCCTCATTAAAAAACATATGTAATGCAACAACTTTTGCTTGTGGATTAATTGCAATAACCCGCTCCTTCATTAATGTCACTTTCACTTGTCCAATGGTAGAATGTAATGCGTGTATTTGGCGGTTTATATTGGTCACATCAATGTCATCCTTATCAACAAGGATTAATCTGCCCACCCCTGATCGAGCTAATGCCTCCACCGCATAAGAGCCTACTCCACCAATACCTAAAATCATTACAGTGCTATTTTTTAATTTTTCTAACGCATCACTACCAATTCCTAATTCTAAACGCGAGTACGAATGTAGCATCTCTATTTCCTTTCAATTTAACTTTTTATTATCTCTATTTTAACATATCCTCTAATCATCTATTTTTGACACTCTTCATCTATTATACACAAACAAAAGAAGAACAAAAAAAAGAAAAACTCGGATTATCGCCAAATCAATAGCGAAAGCCTTAGTTTTTCTAAAAAACAAAATGAGCCCCGGGTAGCCGTGTTTGCCTAGTCTTGAACCTGCTCTCGCAGGTGGGTGCCACGCCAAACGCTTCATAGTTCCATGATAAATCATGGCATCTTATCGACGAATGAACAATTGCTCCCGTTTAAAAGGTGTTGGCTCAGGACATAGTTGCTAAAGCACGCACAACGTAGGGCTCATTTATTTCTTTGTGTTTTTATCTTATCATATGGATAAGTTGTAAATCAAGCAACCGGGCTTGGCTTTAAACCTCAATTTTTTCCTTTTTATAGTTGACATCTAAATGTAGTTCATCTAATTGCTTAGAATCAACTAATGTTGGTGCACCAGTTAATAAACAGTTGGCACCTGCTGTTTTAGGGAAGGCGATAACATCCCTTAAGTTACTTTTCTTTGCTAATAGCATAGCTACTCGGTCTAATCCTAAGGCAATACCACCATGAGGAGGTGTACCGTACTCAAAGGCTTCTAATAGGAATCCAAATTTCTCCCATGCTTCCTCTTTACTAAAGCCTAAGGTTTCAAACATCTTTTCTTGAATATCTTGTTTATAAATTCTCATACTTCCACCACCAAGCTCATAACCATTTAAAACTAGGTCATAGGCCTGTGCTCTTATTTTCAGAGGATCAGTATCTAATAAAGGTAAATCCTCCACTTTCGGCATTGTGAATGGATGATGCTCTGCTACATAACGTTTTTCTTCCTCATCATAAGCAAGAAGTGGGAAATCTGTTACCCAAAGGAACTTAAATTCATCCTTTGAGATTAGATTTAAATCCTTGCCTAGCTTTAGACGAAGATTTCCAAGTGCGTCTGTTACAACCTTTTTAGAGTCTGCTACAAATAATAAAAGGTCTCCCTCTTCTGCTTCTAGAATCTCTTTTACTCCTGCTAATTCGGTCTCTGTAATAAATTTAGCAATAGAACCCTTTACTTCTCCATCCTTGAATGCTAACCATGCTAAGCCTTTTGCACCATAATTAGCTACAAATTCTGCTAGCCCGTCAACATCCTTACGACTGTAGTGAGCGCAGCCCTTTGCATTAATCCCTTTTACTTGACCATTATTAGCTAATACAGATTTAAAGACCTTAAAATCTGATTCTGCAAATACATCAGACACATTTTTCATTTCCATGCCAAAGCGAATATCTGGCTTATCAGAACCATATCGTTCCATCGCTTCTTGATATGGCATCCTTAAAAATGGACGAGGTACCTCATAGCCAATGGTTTCTTGAAGTAATCCAGCCATCATCTCCTCCATCATGTCTTGAAACTCTTGTAGAGACATGAAGGACATCTCAATATCCACTTGAGTAAATTCTGGCTGACGATCTGCTCTTAAATCTTCATCTCTAAAGCAACGAGTAATCTGATAATAACGTTCAAACCCTGATACCATTAAGAGTTGCTTAAATAGCTGTGGTGACTGAGGTAATGCAAAAAAGCCACCGGGATGCTTTCTACTAGCTACCAAATAGTCACGTGCTCCTTCAGGAGTGCTTTTGGTTAAGATTGGTGTTTCAATATCAATAAAACCATGCTGATCTAAATAATTTCTTAAATAAGAAGAAATTTTATGGCGCTGAAGAATAGCTTCTTTCATTTCATTTCTTCTTAAGTCTAAATAGCGATATTTTAATCTTAAAGTCTCATCGATATCGATATTATCTTGAATAAAGAAAGGAGGATTTTTGGACTCATTAATGATCTCTAGCTGGTCGACTTCTATTTCAATCTCTCCAGTTGCCATATTCTTATTTACGGTTGCTTGATCTCTTTGAACGACTTTTCCTTTAATAGCAACAACATATTCATTTCTAATTTTTTCACCGTTTTGATGGGCTTCCATTGAATGTTCAGGATTAACCACCAATTGAACAATACCGCTACGGTCTCTTAGATCGATGAATATCAGTCCACCTAGGTCTCTACGCTTTTGTACCCAACCACTTAAGGTCACTTCTTGCCCTACATTTTCAATTCTTAATTCTCCACAATGATGATCTCTCTGTAGCATAATTTAACCTCCAAACTCTACTTTTTCTTTCAGATAGCTGACGATTTCCGTTAACGAAACTTCCTCTTGCTCGCCTGTTTTCATGTTTCGTAGCTGACCAATTCCTTTTTCCAGCTCTTCATCCCCAATAATCAAAACATAGTCTGCATTAGTACGATCTGCAGCTTTCATTTGCGCCTTCATTTTGCGCCCTAAATAGTCCATATCTGCTTTAATGCCATTTCTTCTTAAATCTTCAAGAATTTTTACACTGGCAAGCTTTGCTTGATCTCCTAAGGTTACAAGATATACATCAAGTCCCTGATTTGCCTCTAGTGGAAGCTCCTTATCTCGTAGTGCTAGTATTCGCTCAATAGAAAAAGCATACCCGATTCCCGGAACGTCGTCTCCACCAATTTCAGCGACAAGACCATTATAACGTCCTCCACCACAAAGGGTTCCTCCGGGTCCACTATTTTCCGCCATAATTTCAAATGCTGTTTGTGTATAATAATCTAATCCTCTTACTAACCGAGGATTTTCCACAAAAGGAATTTCCATATAATCTAGAGAAGCCTTCACCTTATCATGATGAGTTTGGCAATCCTCACAAAGATGCTGATCCATGGTAGGTGCATCCTTTGTTACTTCTCTACAGGTTTCATTCTTACAATCAAGGATTCGCATTGGATTCCTTTCTAGTCTAGATTGGCAATCCTTACAAAGCTGATCCTTTACTCCATGTAAATGAGTAACTAGCTTTTCTCGATGGGTTGGTCTACATACAGAACAGCCAACACTGTTAATCTCTAGGCGTACTTTTTCATGTAAGCCTAGCTCCTCAAATTGTCTCATTGCTAAGGCCAACACTTCAGCATCCACAGTGGGATCACTGCTTCCTAAAACCTCTACTCCAACCTGAGTAAATTGTCTTGTTCTTCCTGCTTGTGGTCTTTCATAGCGGAACATTGGTCCTATATAATATAGCTTTGTCGGATCCGGACTGGCATAAAGCTTATTTTCCACATAGGAACGAACTACTGCCGCTGTTCCTTCTGGTCTTAATGTTAAGCTTCGATCGCCGCGATCCATAAAGGTATACATTTCTTTTTCTACAATATCTGTAGTCTCACCTACTCCTCGTTGGAACAGTTCTGTATGTTCAAAAATCGGAGTAATAATTTGCTTATAATTGTAACGTTTAAACGTGTCCTTCGATACTTTTTCTACGTATTCCCAAAACTCTGATTCGCCTGGTAACACATCTGAAGTTCCTCTTGGGATATGAAATTTCATCGTAGATCCTCCTCACAATCATATTAAAATGGAAAGCTTTGCTTTTCTATACAATAAAAAAAACCCCTCCCCCTGATCATATTATGCTCAGGGACGAGAGATTTGTAGATTCCCGTGGTACCACCCTTATTGGATTAATTAATCCCACTCTAAAGTTAACGCCTAAATACGCACTATAGCTACTATAAACTAGTTCACTATATGTCCTCTGGGATGTCTTTCTTTAAGGCGTCATAGGGAGATAATTTCAGCTATTGTATCTCCTCTCTGGCTACTCGTTTCCTAAGTACTTTTTCCCTTCACCGGATCGAATCCATATATAATTGATATATATCTTACTTGCTGCTAAATTGATTGTCAAGTTTTTTTAAGAAAATATTTCGTCTAGAACCGCGAGCTTCTTGCTAATCACTTCATCAATAGTTTCTATATAGACCTTTGGTTCCTTTGGATTAGGAATACGTTCAATCTCTTTTGTTCTAGGAGAGACCATTTTGCTTGCCGCTCCACTTCCTAAACCTATGATGGTTTGTTTCTCTTCCATGATTAAAATGTTATATAGACTTTCTTTTCCATTCAAAGCATAGCCAATATTTTCTAGATTTCCTAGCATATTTTTCTGTCGATATAGATAGTAAGGATAGTACTGATGATTTGTTGTCCATTCCTTTGCATACTCCATCATCCGAATAATTTCTTCTTGCTCGGTTATTTCAAAGGACTTTTTGTTATGTGTCAAAAAAGAAGCTCTTTTAAATGCCATGGTATGAATCGTTAAGGATTCTGGCTGTAATTGTTCAATCTGATCTAAGCTATCTTTAAGCTCAGGTAATCGTTCAGAGGGTAGACCAATGATTAAATCCATATTAATGTTATTGATTTCCATTTTTCTAGCCAATGTAAACTTTTCGATGGTCTCTTCTACTGTATGATGCCTACCAATAATCTCTAATGTTTCCTGAGTAAAGGTTTGAGGATTGATACTTATTCGATCAACATTCCACTTTTTTAACACATTGATTTTATCGATAGTGATTGTATCTGGTCTTCCAGCTTCAACGGTAATCTCTCTTACTTGATCTAGAGGAATCCATTGGCTAAGAGTTTCGAAAATCTGATCTAGCTGTTCTGCCTCAATACTTGTTGGCGTTCCTCCACCAAAATAAATCGTGGTTACCTTCCGTTGATTCTCTTTTATCCATGCTCCAATCGCCTTGATTTCCATATCCAATGCTTGTAGAAACTCCTCTACTGTTCCTGTTTTCCCTCTAATGCTGTAGGCAGGAAAAGTACAGTACGCACATTTTGTAGGACAAAATGGAATTCCAATATATATACTTACCTCTTGATCTAATTGATGTAAATCAGGAATGACCTTTAATTGTCTTTCCACGATTTGATGCAATAATTCAATTTTTTCTGGTTGAATTAAATATTCTTCGGTAAATTTCTTTACTAGCTCCTGCTTTGATAAGGATGAATAGTATTGATGGTACAGCTTTGTAGGTCGAATTCCAGTTAGAATTCCCCATTCATGTACTTTCCCGGTAACTGCTTCTAATAGCTGTACCCAAACATAGGAGATACCATGCTTAATTTTTTTTCTTATCACTTTTTGTGAAGCCTGTTTGTCTACTTTATTGTTATAGGAAAATTGATATTTTTTTTGATTAACCGTTGCTTCAATTGAAATATTCGCTGTATCTTCTACCACATCATATGATAATTTGACGATATTATCTTTCGTTTGATTTTCCGTTGATTGCTCAACAAAAATAAGTCGATCCTCTTCTTCTCTAAACAAATCAAATAGGGTTTCCATTTCCCGCTTAAAGAGATGTTTATCATCTAAAATAAATAGTTCCATGAATGTTCCTCCCCAAAAATCTCCCTATCAAGTCTACATTATATAATCTCTTTTATGCAATACATAAGTGGTTTTAAACTTTTTTCCGCTCCTTTTTACTACCTTCCTCTTTTAATGCAGTATATAAACTATAGGTCATTAAAAGCATAATGATAGCGAAAGGAAAGGCTGTGATTATTGAGGCCATCTGTAATGCATCTAAACCACCAAAATATAAAAGGATTGCAGCAATTGAGGACTGAATGACTCCCCAAATTAACTTTACTTTATTGGAAGGATTTAATGTTCCATGTGAAGTCATCATTCCTAAAACAAAGGTAGCAGAATCAGCAGAGGTAATAAAGAAAGTGATGATTAAAACAATAGCGATAATCGATAATATAGTACCAAAAGGAAATTGCTCTAACGTAACAAATAATGCCTTAGTCATATCCTGATTGACTACCTCACCAATCACCTGTTGACCGCCCATCAATTTATCCAAAGCTGCCCCACCAAAGGTAGAGAACCAAAGAAAACCAAAAATTGAAGGAACTAAAAGTACTCCAATAACAAATTCTCGAATCGTTCTTCCCTTAGATACCCTTGCGATAAATGAGCCAACAAAAGGGGACCATGCAATCCACCATGCCCAATAAAATAATGTCCAGCTTCCAACCCAAGGACTATGTTGAAAAGCACTAACACGAAAGGACATTGCAATAATATTTTGTAAATAGCTTCCTAAGGTTTGTGTAAAAACATTAAGAATATGTGCTGTAGGGCCAACCATTATCAAAAATACCATTAAAAAAGTAGCAGTAGCTACATTTACATTACTTAAAATCTTTATTCCGCGATCAAGTCCTGTTTGAGCAGAAAGCATATATAAGATGGTTACTACTGCGATAATCAAGAGCTGAATCCCTAACGTATTTGGAAGATCAAACACATAAGTTAATCCACCATTAACCTGCAGTGTTCCAAGACCTAAGGAAGTAGCAACACCAAAGATGGTGGCAAATACCGCCAATATATCAATCGCCTTCCCAATAGGTCCATTCACTCTATCACCAATTAATGGATAAAAGGTCGAACTTATTAAGCCCTTTTTTTCTTTTCGGAATTGAAAATAAGCTAAGCTTAAAGCAACAATACTGTAGATGGCCCAAGGATGAAGCCCCCAATGAAAAAAAGAATATCTCATCGCTTGTCTAGCTGCTTCAAAAGTTTCCGGTTCTGCATTTGGTGGATTATAATAGTGCATAATTGGTTCTGCAACCCCATAAAATACAAGTCCAATCCCCATGCCAGCACTAAACAGCATACCAAACCATGTTAGCAATGAATATTCAGGTCTGTCGTCGTCCTTACCTAACCGTATTTTTCCAAAACGACTAAACGCAAAATAAAGAGTTGCCACTAAAAAAAGAAAGGAAGTGATTAAATAAAACCAACCAAATTGTTGAATTAAAAAACTAAAGGTTTTACCAGCTACGTTATTTAATTGTTCAGGACTGATCGCACCCCATAATACAAAGATCAAAGAGATAATAATTGAGATGTAAAAAACCTTCCCTGGTTTTTTCATTCTTGTTTCTTTTGTCATGTTAATCCTCCCATTACCTTTTTCTTGGCATCTCTATTGAAGAAAATTCACTTTTTTGTAGCATCTTATTTTCTAGCATAAGATCCTCTAGCTCTAGCTTATTATGAAAATCTGGAATAATCATTTGGTTCCAATCCTTATACATCATCTCTTTTTTTCCTTGATGCATGAAATCACCCTCTTTCAAAATCTACCTGTTCTCATTTTTGCCAAAAAACTTCTATTTTATCATCGGTTTCATCAAGACTCCCTCTTCAACACCGTAAGAGGGAGTTGATTCAATCCTCGAAATAAGTCTCGCTTTATTTTTTGAAAATAATGAACTTCATTTTCTAGTTTTTTCAACTTTTAAGAAGGAAATTTATTTTAAAAAGAGAAATAGAGGAAGGACAGCATAGAAAGGATGGATAGGATGGATAGGATGGATAGGATGGATAGGATGGAAAGAATTAAATTTTCTAAAATACGAAAGGGTTTATCCGTTATATTTTTTATTACATTATTACTAGCAAGTACATTACTACTACAATCTACAGCAAACGCAAATAATAATGCCGTTGTTAAGGTAGATATCTTAAATGTTCGCTCTGGACCGGGGTTAAATTTTAAGATTACTCAACAAATAAAAAAGGGAGAAACCTACCCGATTCTCGATGAAAAAGAGAGCTGGGCTAAAATTAAAATTAATTCTGAAGAGGGTTGGGTAGCAAACTGGTTAGTGGATAAACAAATACAAAGTACATCAAGTACATCAACTCCTTCTTCTACAACTTCATCACCAAATAAACTGACCATAGAGTCTAATGTTCCTAGCTTAAATGTACGTAGTGGTCCAAGTACTAGCTTTGCAATTTTACAAAAAATTGATCCCGGAACAAAATACTTGGTTACACAGCAAGAAGGGGAATGGCTTCAGATTCAATTAAATGAGGATAAAAAAGGTTGGGTAGCAAACTGGCTTGTCACTCTAAGTAATGATGTACCATCAAAAGAAACTTTAGTAAAAAATCTAGTTACAGTTCAAGTCGATATATTAAATGTTCGCGCCAATCCTTCAACCGATTCAGCCATCCTCGGCAAATTACATAAAGGGGACCAAGCAGAGGTATTAGATATCAAGGATGGCTGGTACCAAATTGATTATAAAGGACAAAAGGGTTGGATTGCGTCACAGTTTGCGACACAGGACAAAGGAGCAATTCCGTCCTCACCTACCCCTAATCTAGCAAACCAACCAATGGTCACAATCTTAAATCCAGGAACTAACCTACGTGAGGGTCCTTCATTAAATCAAAAGGTGGTTGCTAGAGCAAATACAGGAGATCAATTCCCTATTATAGAAACCTTTGGAGATTGGTATCATATTCAATTAGCAAACGGCCAAAAAGCTTATGTCGCAGGATGGATTGTTTCGGTAAATGGTTTAAGTAAAGAAATAAAACGAGGAATTGAAAAAATTCTAGAGAATAAAGTGATTATTGTAGATGCAGGACATGGTGGAATTGATCATGGAGCTACTGGTAAATTTTTTAACTCCATTGAGAAAAACTTAAATCTAGATGTGGCAAAGCGATTAGAGCAAAAATTAAAGGCTGCAGGTGCTCGCGTTATTATGACCCGAACTGGAGATAGCAAAATTTCCCTACAGGGACGAGTTGATATCGGAATTATTCATTATGCCGATGCCTTTATCAGTGTACATCATAATACCAATGCAAGTAGTCAGGTCTCTGGCACCATTACCTATTTTTATAATGAAGCCGATAAAGAGCTTGCTATTGCTGTACAAAAGCATCTAGTAAAAAGTAATGGTTTAAAGGATTTGAAAGCTAGATATGGTAATTATTTTGTTTTAAGAGAAAATCCAAAAAAATCAATTTTAGTGGAGCTAGCCTTTTTGACCAACTATAATGATGAGCTAAAGGCCAATCAAAACAAATTCCAAGAAAATTCTGCCGAAGGAATCTTTCAAGGAGTATTAGCCTATTTCGAGGAAAACTAAAGAAACGATAAAAAATATAAAGAAATACAATGAACTATAAAAAGAACCCAGATCACTTAAGCTTTGCGATTTGGGTTCTTTCAATTTATTGCTTCGAGTCTAAAATTAGTGTAACAGGGCCATCATTCGTTAGTTCGACTTCCATCATTTCACCGAAGATTCCCGTTTCTACATGAATCCCTGTTTCCATGAGTAATTTATTAAATCGGTCATAGATTTTTTTTGCATGATCTGGTTTGGCCGCATTCATAAAATTAGGACGTCTTCCCTTTTTTGCATCTCCATATAGGGTAAATTGAGAAATGGATAAAACACTCCCCTTCACATCGATTAAGGAATGATTCATTTTCTCATTTTCATCTTCAAAAATCCGTAAATTGGCAACTTTATCTACTAAAAACTGAACGTCTGCTTCTTGGTCATCATAAGTGACACCAACTAGCAGTACATAACCAAAATCGATTGCACCAACCACATTTTCTTTTACACGTACCTTGGCATTTTTCGCTCTTTGAACTACAATTTTCAAGATTAACCCTCTCTTTTCTATTGCATCACACGCTGTACTGTATATACATCCTTCACTCTTTTGATTCTTTCAACCACCTGATGCAAATGTTCGGTATTATGAATTAGGATCGTCATTGTAATATAGGCCATTTTATTTTTATCCGATTTACCAGATACCGCAGTCATATTTGTTTTCGATTCAGAAACCGCTTGTAGGACCTCATTAAGTAAGCCTCTTCGATCCATCCCCATTACTTCGATATCCACGGTATACGAATGGTCTTTGTTTTGATTATCCCAAGCCACTTCAATAAGGCGGTCATGCTCTTCAGTAGATTGAATGTTAGGACAATCAGAACGATGGACAGAGACCCCTCTTCCCTTGGTTATAAATCCAACGATATCGTCACCAGGGACAGGATTACAGCATCTAGAGAAACGAACAAGTAGATTATCTACACCCTTTACAGTTACTCCAGCAGCTGCCTTTTTCTTCACCTGAAATAAAGATTTGGACTCAATTGCTTTTTCTAAGGTTTGAAAATCGGCTTCCTTTCTCGCTTTTTCTGTTAGCCTAGTTGCGATTTGTGCTGCTGTTATTCCGCCATAGCCAATTGCAGCCATCATATCCTCATCATCATTAAAATTAAACTTCGCTGCAATTTCCTTTAGCTGCTCTGAAGTCATAAATTGACCAGCTTCAAAGCCTTGTTTTCGCAACTCTCTCTCTATGCTTTCTCTACCTTTGTTAATATTTTCTTCGCGTTTTTCCTTTTTAAACCAAGCTTTAATTTTACTTCTAGCATGTGAAGACTGAGCAATCTTTAACCAGTCCTGGCTTGGCCCATAGCTGTGCTTTGAGGTAAGAACCTCTACAATATCTCCGGTTTTTAATCGATGATCTAAAGGGACAATTTTGCCATTTACTTTTGCACCAATACAACGGTTTCCTACCTCTGTATGAATACGATAGGCAAAGTCTAATGGTACTGATCCCTGAGGTAGCTCAATTACATCTCCTTTTGGGGTAAATACAAATACTTCATCCGCAAAGAGATCCATTTTTAGGGATTCCATAAATTCCTGTGCATCGCGGTAATCATTTTGCCATTCTAAAATTTCTCTAAACCATGATAATTTATCCTCAAATGTTCCTTCTAGTTCTTTACCTTCTTTGTATGCCCAATGAGCAGCTATACCGAACTCAGCAGTTTGATGCATATCATGGGTTCGAATTTGAACCTCTAATGGTTCTCCATTTGGCCCAATAACTGTGGTATGCAAAGACTGATACATATTTGGCTTAGGCATTGCAATATAATCTTTAAAACGACCCGGCATTGGTTTCCATAAGGTATGAATAGTACCCAAGGTCGCATAGCAATCCTTTATGCTTTCAACAATTACTCTTACTGCAAGAAGATCATAAATCTCATCAAATTGTTTATTTTGCTTTGTCATTTTTCTATAAATACTGTAAATATGCTTAGGTCGACCAGCAATATCACAATCAATTTCTAAATCCTTTAATTTTTGCTGAATGTTTTCTTTTACTCTTGATAGATAATCCTCTCGTTCTGCTCGCTTCTTTTTCATCAAATGAACAATCCGATAATACTGCTGTGGATTTAAATAACGTAGTGCAGTATCCTCCAATTCCCACTTAATAGTGGAAATCCCTAGTCGATGAGCGAGAGGAGCAAAAATCTCTAAGGTTTCATTAGCGATTCTTCGTTGCTTTTCTTCTGGCAAATGCTTCAATGTTCTCATATTATGCAATCGGTCTGCTAGTTTAATGAGAATAACCCGAATATCCTTTGCCATGGCTACAAACATTTTTCGATGATTCTCTGCTTGCTGCTCTTCTTTTGATTTATATTTAATTCGTCCAAGCTTTGTAACTCCATCGACTAATCGAACGACTTCTGGCCCAAAACGAATATTTAATTCATCAAAGGTAACCTCTGTATCTTCAACGACATCATGCAATATCCCAGAAATTACTGTTACTGCGTCTAATTGCAAACCTACTAAAATCTCTGCAACCTTAACTGGATGAACAATATACGGTTCTCCGGAATTGCGTTGCTGACCTTCATGTGCTTTCTTGGCAAATAGATAAGCTTGTTCTATTAAATCAATGTCACTTTGCGACATATATTCTGAGGCTTTTTTAGTTAAAATTTCAATATCATGTTCCATTAAATTCACCTTTGCAGTTGAGTTGTATTTTAATAATTATACCCTTTTCTATGCGAATGTAAAGAAAACCCAACGTATTGTTGGGTTTTTAATTTATCCTCAGTATATATCATTAAAATATATCTGAAAAGGATTCAATTTTAATAATATTTAAATTTTTAATAAGTAACTAATGAGAAAACATCGTAACCCTTTAGTTTATCTCTGCCATTTAAATAACTTAATTCGATTAAAAATGCAGCACCGACTACTTCAGCACCAAGCTGCTCCATTAGATTAATGGTTGTTTCAATCGTACCACCAGTAGCAAGCAAATCATCTGCAATAAGTACCCTTTGACCCGGTGTAATCGCATCACGATGTACTGCTAATGCATCTTTTCCGTACTCTAAGTTATATTGTGCTTCAATGGTTTCATAAGGTAGCTTACCAGATTTACGAATTGGTACAAAACCAACCCCTAATGCATAAGAAAGTGGAGCACCTACAACAAATCCTCTTGCTTCTGGACCTGCGATTAAATCAATCTCTTTATCCTTACAAAATTGTGCTAATTCATCAATTGCTGATTTGTATATTTCTCCATCTTTTAATAATGTGGTAATATCCTTAAAACGAATTCCTTCTTGAGGGAAATTAGGTATTACTCGGATAAATTGTTTGTAATCCATTGGTTGTTCCTCCTAAAACATTAATTAGTTTCTCTTTGCGCTAAAAACCAAGCTTTTAATTGTTTTGCATTCAGCGAAAAGAATATTCGCTTAATCTCATCATAATCTAAGTGCTGCTGATAGATTTTTGAAGAGGTTAATTCTCTTTTCTTAGGATTTGAAATGATTGTAATTTCATCTCCACTATCTATTATAAAGTCTAACTCTATAAAAACATCAAGTATTAATTGCAGAATTTCTGAATTTATTTTAAACTTTTTAAAATATTGTTCGGCTTTTTGCTTATTTCTAAGGCTTGGATGCTTTTTTAGAACAGAATAAACCTGAACCATTGTTTCCCTGTTTGGTAAGCTAATTTCTTTATTAATTCCATTATTCCCATAAACACAGTAAATTCTTTCTAGTTTATTAATTTCCTTTAAAATTTTTTGCATTTCCTTTAAAGAATTAGGAATATCATACAAAATAAGATGGTTTATTTCATCTAATGACTCACGATGAACCATTTGATAGGTGGTGGATCGCCAAGGAAATTGTGTATTATGTTCACCATCCTCATTATGGAGGATCAATGTATTATGCTGATCAAAATGAGAATAACGTTGTAACTCTTCTAAGGCCCTTGAATTATTACGCCAATCAAAGCATTGAATCTCAGGAATATGAAGATCTTTTATTATAATTTGAGGTTTCCTTTTTCCATTCCACTCGTTAATACTTAGTTCGCCGGATAAATTAATCTGTGAATGAAAGGCAATCTCATTTTTTATATCTCCTAATTTAAATCCAATTGCCTCTATTTCTGTCTGTTCAGTCTGTAGCTTTAGCTTAAGGTGGGCATTTTTCCCTACCGTTGCTATTTCTACAACTTCTCCTTTTTCAATCAAAAATTTAGGAGCAGGATTTCCAATACCAAAAGGTTCTAATCGCTTTAATTCATCGATTAAATCAACACTAATTTCATCATAGGTGCAAACAGCATCTAGTTTTTCTACAGGAATAAAATCCTCTTCAGTCAACCATTCCTCTGCTAGTTGATTTAGTTTTTGACGCAGTATTGAAATATTGGCCTTCTCAATACTTAAACCTGCGGCAGCAGGATGTCCTCCATAATGAGGTAGAATTTCTTGTACAGTGGTTAGTGCTTGATATATATCATAGCCTTCAATACTCCGAGCAGATCCTTTTGCAATTCCGGTTTCCTTATCAATGCTTAAAATAATGGTTGGTCGATAAAACTTTTCTAATATCCTTGATGCGACAATTCCTATTACACCAGCATTCCAACCTTCTTTTGCTATAACCAATACACGATGATGATACAATTCTTCTTTTTCAATGGCTTCAAAGGCCTCTTTCGTCATTTCCTCTACTAATCCTTGTCGTTCCTGATTTAAGCGGTCTAACCGGTCTGCCAGCTCTAACGCCTGCTCTTGGTTTTCTTCAATCAGTAAGGATACCGCATGCTTTGCTGAGTCTAATCTCCCTCCTGCATTGATTCGTGGGCCAATGCCAAAACCAATATGACCTGCAGTAATCTCTTTATCAGAAAGTCCCACCGTATCCATTAACGCTTTTACTCCAATGTGTGTTGTCATTTGTAACTGTCGCAGTCCCTCATACACGATAATACGATTCTCACCAACTAAGGGAACGAGGTCTGCGACAGTTCCTATAGCAGCTAGATCAATTAAATCAATAGGCACTCGATTTAATAAAGCATGAGAAAGCTTAAATGCAACACCTACACCGGCTAAATATTTAAATGGATAAGTATCGTTTGGTTTTTTAGGATTAATAATTGCAAAAGCATCTGGTAATACTGCTGGCGGTTCATGATGATCAGTAATGATTAAATCTATCTCTAATTCTTTTGCTATTTCCGCTTCTTTTACAGCACTGATTCCTGTATCCACTGTAATGATTACTTTAAATCCTTTTTCTTTTGCCAAATAAATGGCCTCTTGGTTTAAACCATATCCTTCTGTAAAACGGTTAGGAATATAATAATCAAAATGGGCATCCAACTTTTTTAAGGTTTTATATAATAAACTTGTACTTGTCACTCCATCAGCATCATAATCGCCATAAATAAGTATTGGCTCCTTTTTCATTAATGCTAGATGAATACGATCAACTGCTTTTTTCATTCCATCTAGCAAAAAAGGGTCATGAAGATTTTTTAGGTTGATATTAAGAAATTGATCAATTTCTTTTTCTGTCCTAAGTCCTCTTAATGAGATTATCTTTGCCACTAATGGATGAATCGTATTTTCAAATGAGCTATTTTCCAATGATGAAGCTTCCAAAGCTGGAATTCTCCATCTTTTTTTTGGTTTTAACATTTTGTTGCCCCCTTATTGACGCTTTACATTATAAATTAAAATACGGCAAAGGGGAAATAATAAATTTTTTAATCTAATAATTAATAATTTAAACCTCTGTCGAAGCCATTGGACTATACGGGTTAATATGAACAAAAACATCATTAACATTTGGGAATTTCTCAATCAGGCTTCGCTTCACATTTTTACCTATATTGTGTCCCTCTTCCACTGTAATATTTGGGTTAACTCCAATTTTTACATCAACAATTAAATAATGACCGTGCTCTCTTGCAAAAAATTCATCAATATGGAGAACCCCAGTTACTTTTTCTACCTCTGAAATCAAATCCTTCGCCTCATCTGCTTGTAATACACGATCTAAGGTTGTGTGTATTGTCTCTTTTCCAATATCGATAGCCATTTTCATGATTAATAATGCTACAATGACTCCAGCAATTGGGTCAAGATATACTAGCCATTGGACTCCAAGTCTCTCCCCTATTAATGCTCCACCAATACCAATCAGTACTGCTATTGAGGAATAGACATCAGAGCGGTGTTCCCAAGCATTGGCAATTACGGCTGGTGAATTGATTTTTTTTCCAATACGGTATTTATATTGAAACATTCCTTCTTTCACGATAATAGATATTAAAGCACCATAAATTGCAATAGAGCCCGGCGCCTCTAAATCCTGCTTAAATAATGTTTGAATAGATGAGTATCCTACTTCAATCCCTACTAAAAATAAAAGAACAGCAACAATAATGGCAGATATATTTTCAGCCTTTCCATGACCATAAGGATGATCCTTATCTGGTGGCTTCTGAGCTGCCCGAACTCCTATTAAAACTGCTAATGAACCAGCAACATCAGAAGCAGAATGTAGTGCATCTGCAATTAATGCTTTACTATCTGATAGAATTCCAAGAGTACCCTTTAGGACAGCTAAGGCAATATTTCCTATAATTCCAATCCAAGAAGCAAATTCCGCCTTTTTAAACCGTTCTTCCTTCATAATATCCTCCTTTATAGCCCTTACTAAAAAATCTATCCTATAATAGCTTAGGCAACTTCTTCATAAATATGTAGAAGAAAACCGCGGGTGATCCGCGGCATTTTAAAGATTAAAATTATGTTTTTGATTATGTTTTTGATTATGTTTTTGATTATGCTTCTGTTTGTGGCTGTAATTTCTTTCTTTTTAAGTCTCTTTCCTTCCATAATAACCAAATCTGAGAAGCAATAAAAATGGAAGAATAGGTACCACTAATTAAACCTAAAATTAAAGCTAACGAGAAATTGTGCACTCCTTCTCCCGCAAAGATAAATAATGCAACAGCAGCAAATACAACCGTTAGAACGGTATTAATTGATCGTGTTAAGGTTTGGTTTAAGCTCAAATTGACCAGGTTTTCCAAGTCCTCAGCTTTTTTCACCTTTGTATTTTTTAGATTTTCTCGAATTCGGTCAAAAAGTACAATCGTATCATTAATTGAATAACCTACAATGGTTAAGACTGCTGCTATAAATGTTAAATCAACCTCTAATCTTAAAAGTGAGAATGCTCCAACTACAAAAAACGCATCATGTAATAGGGCAATAATTGCGGCAATGGCAAACCGAAATTCAAATCGTAAAGTAACATATATAACAATACCTAGTGATGCCCATAAGACTGCATAAATCGCTTTAATTGCAAGCTCTTTACTACGAGTTGGATCTACTGTGTTCTCCTGAACACCAACTTTTTCTCCATATACCTTTGCAAATTCAGCTTTCAGAATTGGTAATATATCTGCATCAATCGTTTTATCAAAATTTAAGACTGCGATTTCATTATCATTTCCAGCGGAACGGATTACAGAAGGCGTAAGATCCACTGAAATTCCTTCGCTTTTTGCGGTTTGTTGAGTTGTTTCTAATATCTTCATAATATCTTCTTGTTTAAACTGTGTACCAAGATCGATATCTAGCCTTGATCCACTTCTAAAGTCAGTTCCTAGGTTTAATCCAAATAGGAATAAAGAAAGAATACCTAGACTGATGATTGCAATAGAAATTGAAAAAAATAATTTCTTACGAGTGACAAAATCAAACTTATAATTCACTGATTTCTTCCTCCTTTACCCCATAAAGCCACTTATTCTTCACCAAGTTTGATCCAACTAAGAGATGAAGTAATAATCTAGATCCATAAACTGCAGTTATCATACTAACTAATATGCTCACAATTAATGTAATTGCAAAACCAGAGATTGCACCGCTTTCTCCTAAATAAAATAGTACGGCTGCTGCAATAATTGTTGTAATATTAGCATCTAATATTGTTGCAAGTGCACGATGGGATCCTGCTCTTACAGAAGATAATAGGGATTTACCACTACGTAGTTCATCTTTAATTCTCTCATAAGTGATGATATTCGCGTCAACTGCCATACCTACTCCCAGAATAAGTGCCGCAATCCCAGGAAGGGTTAGTGTTACATGCATTTGCCAGAATACAACAAGTATCAAATAAACATAAAATATTAGGGTAAAGCTTGCAATCAAACCCGGAATTCGATAATAAACAATCATAAATAAAAGAATTGCTATCGCAGCAATGATACCTGCTTTCACTGCTAATTCTAAAGCTTTCATTCCAAGGGATGCCCCTACACTTTGAGATTGAATCTCTTTTAAATCAAGTGGCAGTGCGCCCGCATTTAATAGATCTGCAATATTCTTTGCTTCCTCTACGGTTCTTTCTCCAGAGATTGTTGCTGTCCCTTCAGAAATTACCTGTCTAACCACTGGATTAGTTAGTTGGGTTTCATCTAAATAGATCCCAATAGGCTGATGTAAATATTCTGTTGTAATTTGTTCGAATTTCTTTGGATCCTTTAGCTTTAATACAATTAAAGGTTGCCCATATTGGTCCACGTCTACTTTAGCGCCACCTTGAGCTAAATCATCGCCATCCATTAGCACCTCATTATTTGCGTTTCTAAAGGTTAACTTTGCTGGTGTTCCTAAAAGAGAACGAGCCGCATCCTGATCAAATACACCGGCTAGTTTTACTCGAATTCGATTGTCCCCTTCCACAGTAATTTCCGGCTCAGTTACCCCGATCACGTTAACCCTTTTCTCAATCGCAGACACCGTATCATTGAGAGCCGACTTTGATATTTCATTGTTGTTCGTTGGGGTAGCTTCGTAAAGTACTTCAAATCCACCTTGCAAATCCAGTCCTAGTGTAATATTTTGTAATACTGTTGAAGTAGTAAACGCCATAAGAATGGATGCTACCACTATAACTAAGGTTAATCCTACAACTTTTCCCCATTTAATCATGGTTGATATGTCCTCCTTTTGATTCCAATAGTACAATTATAACTATTTATGAAAATCAGTGTCAAACTGAAAAAAAAAAGCATCAAAGGATGCTATTCTTCTATTCCTTTATATGCATTTAACGTGATCCAATTCATAAAGGTTGTCACCTTTAAAGTTAATATATCATTTACAATTTGAT
>DJVJ01000062.1 GCA_002441135.1 Caryophanales bacterium UBA6259
GCTTTGGACCAGATGCATCTGCAGTGATAAACGGTAAGGAAATCGTTGTCGTTAAAACACCAGATAAATCCTTTTTCGCTTTTTCTGCAGCATCCTTTAAGCGTTGTAATGCCATTCTATCTTTACTTAAGTCAATTCCATTTTCCTTTTTAAAGGTGTCAACAAGATAATCGATAATTACTTGGTCAAAATCATCTCCACCAAGCTTGTTATCTCCACTAGTTGCTTTTACTTCAAAGAATCCATCTCCAAGCTCTAGAATAGAAACGTCAAAGGTTCCTCCTCCTAAGTCATAAACAAGAATGGTTTGATCTTCTTCTTTTTCAAAACCATAAGCTAAAGATGCAGCAGTAGGCTCATTTACGATACGTAGAACGTCTAGACCAGCAACTTTTCCAGCATCCTTTGTTGCTTGACGCTGAGAGTCATTGAAATAAGCTGGAACCGTAATTACTGCTTGCGTTACTTTTTCTCCTAAATAAGCTTCCGCATCGGATTTTAATTTTTGTAAAATGATTGCAGAAATCTCTTGTGGAGTATATTCTTTTCCATCAATAATCTCCTTATGATTTGTACCCATATATCGCTTAATGGACATTACAGTATTTGGATTAGTAATTGCTTGACGCTTAGCGACTTCACCTACTAAACGCTCTCCATCCTTAGTAAAAGCAACTACAGATGGAGTAGTTCTATTACCTTCAGGATTTGGGATAACAACTGCTTCTCCACCTTCCATTACTGCTACACATGAATTTGTTGTACCTAAGTCAATTCCTATTACTTTTCCCATGTTTATACCTCCAATAAATTTATAATTAATTTTTTGTTATTTTTATTTTAAATGTGTTATTAATTAGGCGTTTACTTTAACCATAGAAGGTCTAATCACTCTATCTTTAATTTTGTAGCCTTTTTGCAATTCTTCTACAACATAACCTGATTCAAATTCATCTGTCTCAACCTGCATAATGGCCTGATGAAATTCAGGATTAAACGGCTTACCTACAGCCTCGATTGGCTCTAAGCCTTCCTTTGAAAGAACATCCTCTACCTGCTTATAAATCATCTGAACCCCTTGTACAAAGGATTCTAGATTTTTTGTATCTAGTGCAGATTGGATTGCACGATCAAAATTATCATAGGTAGGTAATAATGCCTCGATTAGCTTTACATTTGCATATTTACCTAACTCATCTTTCTCTTGCTTTGTTCTACGTTTATAATTATCAAAATCTGCTTGTACTCGTAAAAGACGATTTTGTAACTCTTCCACTTGTTTATTTAACAAAGTCACTTCATCCTGCTCAATTGAACTGGATTCAGTTTCTTCATTTTCTTCTGTTACTTTATTGTTTTCTAACACTTCAACCTCTTCATTTGTCATTTGAGCTGCTTGATTCTCCTTTTCCTCTTGTTCTAAAACTGTTTCAACAGTCTGATCCTTCATCCTGTTGTCACCTCCTAATCAAAATCTTTCTCATCTTCTCTTTTCATTTTTATAATGGTATGAATCCTCAATATAGCTTCACTAAGCTCTCCAGCAGCTTTAAGGGCCTGAATTTTAATTAAAGTTGGATCAAGAATTCCTTCCTTTTCCATATCCATCCATTGGCCAGTGTCGGTATTGATGCCAATAGTGTCCTTATCTAATTCTGCTTGAATTGCTTTTACTTCTTCTAATTTCTCCAATGGATTAAAGCCTGCATTTTGAACAATTTGAGCCATTTGCTTTCTTAAGGCATTGGCAACAGCTTGAAGACCAAAGCCTTCTAATCCTTTTACCTGTTCCCTCTGCTTTTCTAGTTGTCTTGCTATGTACAGCTCAATTGATCCTCCACCAGGAACATAACCACCTTTCATTGTTGCCTGTAGGGAAGCCGCTGCATCCTTTGCAATTCTTTCCCTTTCCTCTACAATCTCTCCAGTAGAGGCTCCAACTAGAATTGTTGCCGTTGGTTTGCCGCTGCCTTTGGTGATCTTTAGCTTTTGCAATCGATCATCCTCTTCGATCTTTTCGGCAAAACCAAGATATTTTTCTAGCTCAACGGTATCCTTGTGAAGACCCGTTCTTTTTAAAGGTTTAGCTCCAGAATGCTCAATAATGCGCTTCATATCCTTACTATTTAAACGCTGAACAACCATGATACCGTGATCGATACAAAATTCCTCTGCAAGTGGGTCAACTCCTCGATCCACAGCAATCACATTAACCCCAATGGATACAAGCTTTGTTAAGTTTTGTTTAAATCGCTCTTTATACTCTAAATATTTTGCAAATCCTATTTCAGTACCAAGTGCTTCCTCATCAATATCCTCAGGTTCAAAAGCATCTTGAATAGCTAACAACCTAATGTTACTTAAACTATTGGGCATTTCACTATTCATTCGTTTTTTATTAATAATAAGCCCTTCAATTAATTCATTGCTTGAACCTTCATCAGCTACGATAATGTCAGCAAATTTAAACTGTGAATCTAATAGCTTATCTTGACCAATCAAGCGTGCAGCCTTAACAATTAATTCGGCGATATCCTGATGTTCTCTTCCTGCCACAAATGTAGCTTGGAAAATCTGCTGCTTCTCTAAACTGATGATTTTCCTCGAATGAGACTGTAAATAATCAATAGCAAAAGTGATGCCTTGTTTAATTCCGGCAATGACCTTAGGAATTGATACCCCTTTATCCACCTGCTTAACTGCTTCGATTAGCAGTTCACTGGACAAAATAGTGGCTGTTGTTGTACCATCTCCTAGTTCCCTTTGCTGAGCCCTAGCCACCTCAATAACCATCTTGGCAGCTGGGTGATGAACATCCATTTTATTTAGGATTGTCACTCCATCATTGGTAATGATTACATTACCATATGCATCAACGAGCATGGTGTCTAGCCCTTTAGGGCCCAATGTTCCCTCAATCGCTGATGCAACGGCTTTTATCGCACTTGTATTGGTCTGTAATGCAGCAAATCTTTCACCAAAATCGATTGGTGCTTGCTTTAAATCACTCATAAAAAAGGGCTTACTCCTTTCAGGTTAAAGTAATGAGGAGTATCTGAATTTTATCCCTTATACAAACGAGAAATAAAATTATTAAAATCCTTGGATAGAAAATCTAGGATACTAATCATTTTTTTATAATCCATTCTTGTTGGACCAAAAATACCAATGGTTCCTATTGGATTACCTTCCATTTCGTAGGTTGCAGTAATCACACTACAATTACTTGCTGCTTCTACAGTATTCTCGGTGCCAATTTTCACTTCAATACCTGTCTTTCCATTTTCACTCGGCTTAATCAGTTGAATCACATCATCTGATTTTTCAAATAAAGTTAAAATCTCCTTGATTGTATGAACATCACTAAATTCCGGTTGGTTAAGGATGTTTGTTGTACCACTTAAGAATAGTTTGTTTTCTTTATATTCATGTTCATCACGGAATAGGTGATGGGTAATATTCATCATTTGACCATACAGCTGTTCATTTCTCTGGAATTCTTGATTAATCTCTTGCATTAGTTTTGATTTCAACTGATACAAAGGAATTCCTGTTAATTTCTCATTAAGGAAGTTAACAATTTTTTCAATTTCGTAAGCCGATCCTCCATCAGAAATCGTAATCGACTTATGTTGGACCTTTCCTGTATTGGTTACTAGGATCGCTACAAGATTGTGCTCATTTAATGGAACAATCTGAATATGTCTTAGCTTCGTCTGGTAAATTTCAGGCCCTAAAATGATGCTAGTATAGTTGGTTATTTTAGATAAAACACTGGCCGCTTGCTCTAAGGTCTGTTCCATTTCAATAAATTGATCTGTAAAAACCTTTTGAAAATCGGTAATGTTTTCTTTAGAGATTTGCGTCTCCTCTGGACTAATCAAATAATCGACATAATAACGGTATCCTTTATGTGATGGAATTCGGCCTGCTGAGGTATGTGGCTGCTCCAAGAAACCCATTTCCTCTAAATCGGCCATTTCATTTCGAATAGTCGCAGGACTATAGCCAATATCTGAATGCTTAGATAGAGCCCTAGAGCCAACTGGTTCAGCTAATTGAATATAGTTGTTTACAATTACCTTTAAAATCATTTTTTGTCTCTCGGTTAACATACACACACCTCCACATTCTTTACTATAAATTCCTGTATATACTCATCATATTAACCTATTATTTACTCTTTATTAGCACTCATCATCAACGAGTGCTAATCTCTATAAAAACAATATCAAAAACGCCCCTGTCTTGTCAATTCCTATACTGAAATAAATTCCGCAAACACTTCATTGCCATAAATAATCCCCTTCGATGATAATCGAATGCCCTTTTTATCCTTTTCTAACAAGCCCTGCTCTATTAGCTTTTTGATTTGTTGGCCAAATTGTTGTTCCATCTCTTCGCCAAATTGGTTTTTATAATCGGAAAAAGCTACACCCTTCATCATTCTTAATCCAAGCATCAGCATATCTTCCTTTTTTTCCTGTATGGAAATTGTTCTTTGCTCATGAATTGGAAGGTGATTTTCTTTTATGGCATTAATATAAGGAGCTATTCCTTTTTTGTTATAATATCTTCTGTTTTGAAGGTAGCCATGAGCTCCTGCCCCTAAACCATAGTAATCTTCATTTTTCCAATAAGTGATATTATGTCTACTCTCAAAGCCTGGTTTGGCGAAATTACTGATTTCATATTGTTGATATCCCTTTTCCTTCATTTTTTCCATTGTTAAAAGGAACATCTTTAATTCGTCCTCTTCCTTTGGCAATGGAAGAGCATCCTTTTGATACCATTCATAAAAAAGAGTACTTTCCTCTACTTTTAAGCTATACACAGAAAAATGAGGAAGCTGTAATTGAAAGGCTTTATTTAAGCTTTCCTCCATCATAGCAATCGTTTGATTAGGGAGTCCAAGGATCAAATCAATACTTAGATTATCAAAGCCTTGCTTCCTTGCCTTTTCAATACTTTCATAAACCTCTTTTTCTGTATGAATTCTGCCGATATATTGAAGGATTGGGTCCTGAAAAGCTTGTACACCCATACTCAATCGATTAACTCCACCATTTTTCATCACTTGTAGCTTATCTTCATCTACAGTTCCCGGATTGGCTTCCATGGTAAACTCTATATCTGAAGCCCAATTTGGAAAATAACGATGAATAGAAGAAAAAAAGAATTCAAGCTCTGTAGGAGAAAGAACAGTTGGTGTTCCTCCACCAACAAAAATAGTTTTTAGTTCTTCTGGCGGATTTTCTTCCACCGTCATTTTCATTTCCTGATCAAGTGCTTTTAAATAATCTATTACAGGTTGGCCATTGACTACATACGAATTAAAATCGCAATAATAGCATTTATTGGTACAAAACGGGATATGAATATATAATGCCTTTGCCATAAGAACCTCCAGTATAGAAAAACCCTCACAAAGGATTGTGAGAGTTTTTTCTTTTTTAATTCCTTATTTATTATCGTCCATTTTTAACACAGCCATAAATGCTTCTTGTGGAACCTCTACTCGACCAACGGATTTCATGCGTTTCTTACCTTCTTTTTGTTTCTCTAATAATTTCCGTTTTCTAGAAATATCCCCACCATAACATTTTGCAAGTACGTTTTTCCGCATTGCTTTAATCGTCTCACGAGCAACGATTTTGTTTCCAATTGCTGCTTGTATCGGGATTTCAAACATCTGTCTTGGAATAAGCTGTCTTAACTTTTCTGTGATTTGTTTACCACGGTAATAGGCATTATCCTTATGAGTAATAAAGGACAATGCGTCCACCTTTTCTTCATTAAGCAGTATATCAATCTTAACAAGGTTAGATTGCTTGTATCCAATTAACTCATAATCAAAGGAAGCATAACCTTTGGTACTTGATTTCAATTGGTCAAAGAAATCATAAACAATTTCTGATAATGGCATATTATACGTTAAAGTAACACGATTGGTATCTAGATATTGCATATCAATAAACTCGCCACGTTTGCCTTGGCAAATTTCCATGACAGCACCTACATAATCATTTGGTACCATAATACCTGCTTTTACATAAGGCTCTTCAATGAATTCAATTTTTTGTGGATCCGGTAAATTAGATGGATTATCAACATTGATTACTTCCCCATCGGTCTTTTGTACTCTAAAAATAACACTTGGTGCTGTAGTGATTAGACTAATCCCAAATTCACGTTCAATTCTTTCTTGAATAATCTCCATATGAAGAAGTCCTAGAAAGCCGCAGCGGAACCCCATTCCGAGGGCTTGAGAACTTTCCTGTTCGTAATGGAGCGAGGCGTCATTGAGGGCCAGTTTGCCCAGACAGTCGCGCAGTTTTTCAAATTCGGAACTGTCAATCGGGAACAGCGAACAAAATACCATCGGGATGGATGGTTTGAAACCTGCNNGAATAATCTCCATATGAAGAAGTCCCAAAAATCCACATCGGAATCCAAATCCTAAAGCAGATGAGGTTTCTGGTTCATATTTTAAAGCAGCATCGTTTAATTCAAGCTTTTCTAATGCTTCTCTTAAATCATTGTAATCTTGTGTATCTACAGGATATAGTCCACAGAATACCATTGGATTTACTTTACGATAACCAGGTAACGGCTCTGCTGCCGGGTTATTTGCGCCAGTAATTGTATCTCCAACACGTGTATCCTTCACGTTTTTAATGGCAGCAACTAAAAATCCTACATCACCAACGGTAAGCTCGTCCACAATGGTCATCTTCGGCTTAAATGCACCAACCTCGATTACCTCAAAGGTTTTTCCAGTTGCCATCATTTTAATCTTCATTCCTGGTTTAATACTACCATCAACTACTCTTAAATAAGTAATAACCCCTTTATAGGCATCATAGTGCGAGTCAAAAATCAGGGCCTTTAATGGTTTATCTGGATCACCTGTAGGTGCTGGTACCTTTTGCACAATTTGCTCCAAAATATCTTCGATTCCAATTCCCGCTTTTGCTGAAGCTAGTACCGCGTCTGAAGCATCCAGTCCAATGATTTCTTCAATTTCATCCTTCACCCGTTCAGGCTCTGCACTAGGAAGATCAATTTTATTAATAACTGGAACAATTTCTAAGTCGTTTTCTAAAGCTAAATAAACATTGGCTAAGGTCTGAGCTTCGATTCCTTGGGCTGCATCTACCACTAGTACAGCACCTTCACAAGCTGCAAGGGAACGAGAAACCTCATAAGTAAAATCGACATGTCCAGGAGTGTCAATTAAATTTAAGATATATTCCTGTCCATCTCTAGCTTTATAATTTAAGCGAACTGCTTGTAATTTAATCGTAATTCCACGTTCACGTTCTAAATCCATTTGATCCAAAACCTGTTCTTCCATTTCACGCGCTGTCAATGTCCCAGTCTTTTCTAGAATCCGATCGGCTAGTGTCGACTTTCCATGGTCAATGTGTGCAATAATGGAAAAATTGCGGATTTTCTTCTGTCTTTCTAATTCGTTCATTAATAAATCTCCTCCTACAACTGTAACAAGCCATGAGTCCAATTCATTTTATTATATCAATTTAAAAATAGAGATACAATATAATTAGAAAAGCTTGGCTTTTGCTAGCCTTTTTAGGCGTAGGCAAAAGGTTAGCTGCTCTTATTTCGAATAGGAAAATCCTATTCGATTAGAAAAGCTTGGCTTTTGCCAGCCAGATGACGCAAGAAAAAGAAGAGCCAAGCTGATTTTTTTATCAGATTAACTCTTCTTATGTTCAATGTTCATTTTCAAAAATAGATTAAATTAATTAATGATGATTTTACTTAGATAATTAAGCCCTTTTTCTGTTCCTATTTGGATTACATGACCTAATTTGTTCCCTACTTTACTCAAAAAAGGAGTTGTTTCACTTCCTTGTCCGCTATTGGTTTGATTTGTTTGATTAGCTTGATTTGTAGTAGCTTGAGAATTATTATTCTGTTTTTGTTCTGAGCCGCCTGCCGGAATTTGTGTTTCCACGGTTTTTCCAAGAACCTTTATCGCTAATTTTTGATCTGTTTGAGTAACATAAAAGCTTTGAGGAGCTGTTTCACTATTTCCTGCTACCCGATTTATGCCATGTTCTGCGAACGAAATGCCAATAATAATTCCAAAAATAAGTAATACGGACAAAAATAGAAATTGAAGCGAGTTTTTTATCATCATTATCCCCCTATTGTTCAGAAGGCTCTACTATTGTATTCACCTTTACTGCTTGCCAATATATATCAGCAATTGCTTCTGCTAAAGCTTTTGCAGAACGATATTCATCCTCTATGGTATTATAATGACCACCGATTTCTACAGTTAAACTATATGGAGAAACCGATTGATTATATTCTCCATTAGTTCCTGCAGATTTGGGCTTTTCAATAATCCCCTTAGAAATACCTGGATATAATCGATTTAATGTTTCGTTTATTGTTTCTGCTAACTGTTTGTTTTGTTGATAATTTTTATTTCCTGTTCCTATGACAAAGGAAATTAATGCATAATCCTTTCCATTAATCTTAGTTGTGGTTAAAGATTTATCTTTTTTAGGTGGAGCGTCCCGATGAATATCAAGTACAAAACGATAATCCTTATTTTGCTGCAAGGCTGTCTTTACTGTTCCTAAAGAATGAGCATACGCAAGACTGTAATGTTCTAAATCTGGATAGTAATCTTCATCAGATATGACTGAGCCAATCCCTAATTTGTCTAATTCTTCGCCAAGCTTTTTTCCTACTAACGTGATATTTACCTTTTCATCATAAACAATCACTTGTTCATTGCCATATAGTTTCTTGGTCTCTGGTACAAAGGATTCTCGATTATGAGTATGATAAATAAATACGGCATTCTTTTTTTCTGTTGTTGCAGCAGGAATTTGGCCATTATTGGATTGCTCTGCTTTATTCTCCTCATGAACCACCAGTTCTTCTGGAGTAGCAGACTCCATCCGATAATCTCCAGCCTCTAAATTAGACGCTAGAAGATGATCCATTTGAGAAAATGATGGTATTTCTTGTTTAATCCACTGCTCTGGTTTTATATTAGAGAAGCTGAAAAACGGAATTAATGTTTGTTTTTCACCGTTTATCTCTATTTCTTGATGGTTTGCAGTAGCTTGTACACCTTCCGTCCTAAAAAACGGAATTTCGATGGTGAGAAACTGAAGCAATCTTTCACTAGGCATTTGAAAGGAGCGTCCTACCAATTGATTTAAATTAGGTAAAGTTTTTGGTAGCTGTACTAACAAGATACTTACTAGCAAAAATAGGATTGCTGTACCAATAGAAAGATTTAGAAAAAACCTTGGTGTTGAGGGTTGTCTCATATTTCATCCTTTCCCCCTTTTGCTGATAGCTTGTTCATTAGTATCCTATGAGGGGAAAGAATGAAATAGAACTAATTAATGAGTAATGGCTGAAACATTTTCTGCCGTTACACTTTCGTGAAGTGCAATATTTAACCCATCCGCGATCACATCAGCCATATTTTCAATAAATGCATCCACTTCTTTTGGTGTAACCATTAAATTATGACCCAATGGAGATAATACTTCATGAATTAATTGTCGTTTATCATTTTCCTCTAAAGCACCTACCATCCCCATAAATCGCTGATGATTCTCTGGATTTTTGGATGGACTCTCAAAAGGATTTCTTACATCCATTTGATTTCCTAAGTGCTTTAGGATGTAATCTATGGTGTCACTAGTAATTGATACAGCATCAACAACTGTTGGAACCCCAATTGCAATTACTGGAACGCCAAGGTTTTCTTTATCTAAAGCTTTACGTTTATTCCCTACACCAGAACCCGGATGAATACCGGTGTCTGCAATTTGGATTGTTGTATTTACTCTCTCAATGGAGCGTGAAGCTAAGGCATCAATGGCAATCACTAAATCCGGCTTACTATTTTCTACAACTCCTTTTACCACTTCACTGGTTTCTATGCCTGTAATTCCTAATACACCAGGGGCAATCGCACTGACTGGCCGGAAACCATCATTTACTTGATCAGGCATTAGTTCGAATAGATGCCTAGTGATGAGTAATCGTTCAACTACTAAAGGACCTAATGCATCTGGTGTCACATTCCAATTGCCTAGTCCAACCACTAATATTTTGGCATCCTCTTTAATATTCAACATTTTTAGATAAGCTCGAAATTCCTTCGCAAACATATCGGTCACTTTATTTTGATGATCAATGTCCTGTCTTCTTAATCCTAATGCTTCAAATGTAAGATAGTGACCGGGACGTTTATTTAATATTTTCGCTCCCTGATCATTTTCTATTGAAATTCTAGTTAAATGAACACCCTCTTCACTCGTTTCTTCAATATGAACACCAGGTATTTGTTTATCTCCACTTTGCTCAACGGCTAATTGATGACTTTCTAATGCTAAATCAGTTCGCACCTGATAAACACTTAAATCTAAACCTTTATCCATTGCTTGATTCCTCCTTCCAAATCTCTTATTTGTTAGTTTTCTTATAAAATGGAAAACTTATTCTCTTTGATTTTCACAGGAATTCTTGCTTTTTAGGCTGTGACATGTTAGAATATCATTTGTTGTATATGGAATACAGGAGGTGAACGTTCATGCCTAATATCAAGTCTGCGATTAAACGCGTAAAGCAAACTAAAGTTAAAAATGCTAAAAATGCTGCACAAAAATCTGCACTTCGCACAGCTATCAAAAGCTTTGAAGTAGCAGTACTAAACAATAACGTGGAGCTAGCAAAAACTACTCTTTTAAATGCAACTAAGAAGATTGACAAAGCAGTAACTAAAGGTCTTCTTCATAAAAATGCAGCTGCTCGTCAAAAGTCTCGCTTAACTAAGAAATTCAATAGCTTAAGTGTAACTGCATAATATATGTCCTTATACGTATATTATATTTAACATATGAGAAATAAATTAAGACGACCATTATGGTCGTCTTTTTGATGTGAGTTAAATTAATGTGATTGCATTAAATTTTTCAAATAGAAGATAAACATTTCTAAAGCGAGCACTTTCTCTTTTCTTCCTGTTTTGATTTCGTAGTCTATTTCCGCTAGCTGTTTAATGATTTTCTTCAATTGAGGATCAGAAAATGCTGTACTCTGCTGTAAGGCTATTTTTATTGCATATGGGTGTGCACCAATCTGACTCCCTATTTGTTGATGAGAATAACCTTTTTGGTACATCTCCTTTGCTAGCATCATTATTCGAAATTGACGTGCTAGAAGGGCAATAATTTTAACGGGTTCTTCTTTATTTAACAAAAGATCATAAAGCACAGTAAACGCCTGTTCATATTGAAGATTTGCTAAATGCTCTGATAGGGCAAAAACATTTTGTTCCATTGTTCTTGCACCTAGTTCCTCTACAACGGCTTTGGTAATCTTTCCGTTTTCTCCTACAAAGATTGCCATTTTCTTTATTTCTTGTGCCAGTAGCTTTAAGTCTGGTCCTGAGGTATTGACCAGTAATTCAGCTGCTTCCTCTGCAATGCTTACTTTTTCTTCTTTTCCTTTATTTTGAATCCATCCTAAAAGTTCTTCTCCCTTTAGGGTATTAAAACTTTTTATTGTACCTTGCTCCTTCAATCGCTTAACAATTTTCTTTCGTTCATCTAGCTTTTCATAAGGAACCCAAAAGATAATCGTACTATAGTCAGGAGGGCTTTGAATCAAATGCTCTAGCCCAGCTAAATCATGCTCTATTTTTAATTTTTGCCCTGTAAAAAGAAGGGCATTTTTAGCTAAAACGACTTTATGCCCGGCAATAAAAGGTAAAGTCTCTGCTTCTTCCACTACATTTTCTAGTGGTTCATTTAATAAATCATATGTAAAAAAGTTCATATCCTTTTCATCATTAGAAAGTCGTTTATTTATGATACTAGTAACTGCTTGCTCGATAAGATAATTTTCCGTTCCATAAAATAGATAAATCGATTGATTAGCCATGATGAACCTCCTTTTATACCAAGCCAATTATACCATAACAAAAAGAAAGTAAAACAAAAAACCGTGGCAGGAACCACGGTTCTTTTTTAGCTGTCGCATTTATGTAAACGCCCAAAATTGGGATAGGCTCTTCCCTTTGGGCGGGAAGCTGAAGTCGTAGTATACTATACGCCACAGCCCCTTTTTATGTGACAGTTTTTACTCTATTTTTCTGCTATTTTTTCTTCTGTTTTTTTCACTAAATCAATTTGATATTTTGCAACAAGCTGATTCTTTTGGTCATATAAAGAATAGATAATGATGTTTGAATTATTTTCTGAGAACTGCCATTCCATTCGAAGTCCTGCATCCCAAGGTGCAGTTCGATAAATTTCACGTTCTTGTTCAATGACAACTAATTGATGCTCTTCTTCTGCAACCTGATAGACAGGAGCACTGGTTAATGATGCATTAGAATCTGACATCTCTTTCATAGATGCTTCATTATTTTGTGCTGAATCTTCTACTGCAAATCCCGTAATCCCCATATTCTCTCCTGCATCCAGTTGTTGGTCTTTTGATTCAGCAATTGGCGCCTCTGTAATAGCCATCTGCATGGATTTCTCTTGACTGGATTCAGAACTCATATACTGTGTATTTGCAAGATAATAGATAGGAATTAAGGCAAGCATTAAAGATGCCACAAGAAGTGTTTTGTGCCAAGGCTTCAATCCTATGCTTTTGCTCCAGGAATTTTTAGATTCAAATTTACCTGTATGATTTTCAAAATTTATAGCATTTGTATTATTACTTTCCTTTAAAGTTGGTGACTTGTACTCTGTAGTTGATTGTTCTATAGTTGGTTGCTCTATACTAGGAAGCTTACCCTCAGTGATTAGTAAATCAACGATACTTCCTTCCATCTTAACCTCAGGTAGATAACTTAAAATCTGATCTAGCTTTTGCAGATCTTCTTCATACTGTTGACATTGATGACAAGCTAAGAGGTGCTCATCAAGAACCATAATACTATCTTTATCTAATTCGTTATCTAATTTTAGGCTGATATATTCTTTTGCTGTTTCACAAGTGATCATTAATGAACACCTCCTTTTCTTTTGTTCATAACAGCCTGTAGCTGGTCTCTACCACGATGCAAATGCGACTTCACAGTATTGATTGGAATATCTAAGGCATTCGCAATCTCCTGATAAGAAAATTCGTGTAAATGCCTTAAAATCATGACTGCTCGAAGTGCTGGAGAAAGCTGATTTATTTCAATGATAACTTCCTCAAGAATCAACCTTGTTTCCACATCTTCCTCAAGGTTTTCATTTAAAGTAAGAGGAAGCTCAGAGCCTTCTATAGATATTTCTTCTCTTCTTTTACGAAAATAATCCATACACAAATTTGTGGTAATTCGTTGTACCCATGTTTTAAATTGTGCCTTCTCTTGAAAGGTATGAAGCTTAGTATAGACCTTCATTAATGCATCCTGAGTGACATCCTTCGCATCATGCTCATTTCCCATAAAATAAAAGGCCGTTTTATAGATTGTTGGTTCAATACTTTTTAATAAAAGGATAAGTGCTTGATTATCTCCAGCTTTGGCTAATTGAACCCATTCTAATTGCTCTTGTTGATTCACTTCCCCTTCCTCCTCTCTTATTGACGCTCTATCTGTTTAAAATGTTTCATCCATTGATTACTATTTGCTAACATTACTCCAGAAATAATTAAAATACCTCCAATAATCTGCGTGTGTACCAATTGATCCTTCAAAAATAGATAGCTTAAAAGTGCTGCAAAGAAAGGGATTAAATTTAGAAAAACAGCTGCTTTTCCTGCCCCTAACTGTATAACCCCTTTGTTCCACCATAAAAAGGCCAGAAACGAAGCGAAAATTCCGATATAAAGTAACCCAGATATATTTACGAGATTAAAATGTAATGGTTTCACTTGTATATATTCATAAAGTGCAAAGGGTATTAATGCAATCCAACCAATAAACGCACTTATCGAAGTAACTTGGATGGATGAAATCTCGGCAGTTACCTTTTTCATTAAGATCGAATAGATTCCCCATAAAATAACGGCGATGATCATAAGTAAATCACCTAAATTGAAATCCCAGTGGAGCAACACACTAAGATCCCCTCTACTAATGACTGTTAGCACACCTAAAAAAGAGAGTAATCCTCCAAATCCTTGAAACCAACCTAGCTTTTCTTTAATCACTATCGTGGACAAAATAAGGATCACCATTGGCGATAAAGCATTTACTAGTGCAGCGTTTACAGAAGTGGTATATTTTACTGCAAAATAAACTAATGTGTTAAAGGCAGAGATACCAGACAGGGCCATTATTCCGATTTCCAGCCAATACTTTTTGATAAGCAGTTTACTTGGTAATCCTTCTTTATATACGAGAGCACCAAGAAATACTAATGCTATTCCCCAACGAAAAAAGGCCATAATAAACGGTGGAATAGTTTGCACTACAACCTTACCAATGACAAAATTGCCACCCCAGAAGACAGTTGTTAATAGAAGCAATATGGTAGCTTTTAAATTAGAATTCATTTTTTTACTCCTCTTACTTTTCTTTTCTCTTTTAACCCAATTCTTATGATAGCATATCTTCTTTTTATTTACTTTTAAAAAGATGGAACTTTGTTGGTTGGAAAAATCTTATACCCTTTTTGATTAATTTTAATTAGAATTGCTCCCTGAGTATCGGTACGATATATCGGAATATGGGCATTCTCTAGGCGTTCAATCACTTCATTTGAAGGGTGATTATAGCGATTATTTTCTCCAACAGAAATCACTGCTGCTGTAGGTTTTATTGCGTCTAATAAAGGCTGCGAGGTTGAGGTTTTGCTTCCATGGTGACCGACCTTTAGGATGTCTACTTCATTTAACTTATACTTTTCAATTAAATTCAGTTCACCACGTTCCTCTAAATCACCCATCATTAACATTTTTGTCTGATAGGCTTCCAACAAAGTAATAATCGATTGATCATTCTCCTTTGTAAGAAAAGACTCATTAAGATAAATAAAATGCACTTCTAAATCAGGTGTGATTTGTAAACTAGTTCGATTATTTAAGGAGTAAATAGGTATATTTTTTTCAAGTAGCTTTTTCTCGAGAACCTTACCTGATTCGGTTCTTGGAAAAGTTGGCCCGACAAAAAAACTTTCGATTGGTAAATGATCTACTAATGTTAGATAGCCACCAATATGATCTAAATCTTCATGAGTTAAAACCGCCATTTGCAGTTTTTTTATTCCACGCTGATAAAGATATGGTACTAACACATCCTCTCCAATTTCAAAGGGATCTTTACTTACCTTCCATTCCTCTGTTTCCTCTCTTGTAAATGGAATGGAGCCCCCACTATCAATTAAAATGTTTTGTCCCTTTTCGGTTTCAATCAAGATACTATCCCCTTGGCCAACATCAATTAACGAAATCCATGCATCATCATGGGACGATAGTTGTTGAAAGCTAATAAAGATAATGAGCAAGCCTAAAATGAGTTTCTCGAAGAAAAAGACTTTTTTCTTGAGTTGAAAGGCGATAAAGCTGCCTTTTATCTTTTTTCGAACTAGCAGCCAAATAAGAATCAAGTAAAAAACAATGATATTATACGCAGAACTAAATCCTCCTACCATTTGAAAAAGGTTCGTTTGGGAAATGAAATGAATGATGGAAAATATCATTGATAAAAACTGGATTAAAACATAGGATAGTAGTTTTGCAATCGGAAAAAGGATAAAGCTTAGAATTAATGACAAGATGCCGATGGGAAGGATAAACATACTAAAGATTGGTACCATGACAAAATTGGCTAGCCAAGCAAGAAAGGAATATTGGTGAAAATGGTAAAGTACTAACGAGAAGGAGGCTAGCTGTGTAATGATTAACAGGCTAATTGCTTTTTTCCAAGGAAGCACGGTAATAGGATAAAATGTTTCAAGCTTTGGTGTACCCCAAAGAATAAAAAATGTAATCAAAAAGGAGAGCTGAAAACCAATATTAAAAATCCAAAATGGTTGATAGGTGGTCATTATGATAAAAGCTAACCCAAGCGCTTGCAAAGAATGAAAGGAGTTTTTATACAAATAACCATATAGCACAAGAATTGTCATCAGTGATGCTCGTACAACAGAGGAGCTTGCACCCGTTAAAAGCATATAAAATAGAACAAAAAGTATCGTAATAAGGGCAATTTTTTCTTTAGAAAGCCTTAATCTGTTAAGAATACCCGATATCATCAATGTAAATATAGAAAGATGTAGACCTGAAATAGCCAATAAATGACTTAAGCCTAAATAAGAAAAATCCTTTTCAATTTCGACTGGTAAATCGTCCCGATCCCCAATTAAAATTCCCTTAATAAAGCTATCGTATGGGTTGGGATATAATTCAGCTATTTTTTCTTCTATCTCAGAATGAAGCTTATTCAACAGCGAATCTAGACTGAATTTTTCTGTTACTTCCATGTCGGCTAGCTCTTTCACTCTAACTATCCAATAAATCGATTGCTGTGAAAGATACTCCTCATAATGAAATAACCCTGGATTATTTAAAGAACGAGGTCTACTTAATATACCGTAAAGTCTAATCATTGACCCTTCTTGATAATTTTGAATATAGATTAACTCTTCTTCTTTTTGCAAATAAAACCGAACAAGAAATCTTTCCTTTGTTATAGGGCTATATTCTTGGTTTGCGATTAATATCGAGGATGGCTTAACAACCATTTGTAGCTGATTCCCATCTATAGCGGGCTTTGAATCAATAACACCTCTGATGCCAATCCTTTGCTGCTCTAATGCTTGCACATCCTTTAGCTGTGATTGATGTGTTACTTCATATATTTGCATTCGCATAACGCTAATTAAAAGGATGGCAATACTTAGGAAAACAAACCATCTTAATTTTTGCTTTTCAAAAATTCGAATCGAAACCATGAAAAATAAGATTGCAATAGCAATAACTATACCGTTGATCCACGGATGCGTATTTGGGATATAGATTCCAATCACTAATCCAACCAACCAAATGAAAGCTAGAGTTAATAAAGGAAATTTAATCAGGGACTTCAATTTCATCTTCCTTTAAACTATTGATTATTACCTCTTATATACTTTTTTCTAGGTATAAATTCCTTTATTTCTAAATTAACTTTTACAATATTCTAAAAATATCTTTCTTTCTCCTTATGTAAGAAAAATTTTCCATTGCTATAATAGAGTTGTACAACTATAGAGGAAAATAGAAGAGGCAGGTGGTAATACATAAGGAAGGAGGTGAAATGAATGATCGTTTTTGAGGCGCTTTCTCTCATGATAAGTTTTGCTTCATTAATGGTATTAGCTGTAGCAACACAAAAAAAGTAGCCCACCTCTGCCAAGGTTGAGCTACTCTAGAGTACCTTTCAATAGTTGTCGCAATACCGGGGTGGAGAAATCCACCTCGGTGGTCTGTTAATCAACTACCTTTTTAGTATATATCGGGACAAATATTCATTACAATTACTTTTTATTGAATTATTTACTATTAATTATTTTATCTTTTATATTTACGATAGGTAATTTTCGCCGCCTGAAATAGTTCTGTGACCTTTGGATGATCCTTTTCATAGGTTCTTTCATAGACCACTTCTTTAATACCACTATTGGCCAACATTTTTGCACAATTATAGCAAGGCGAGTCTGTCACAAATACAGTGGCTCCCTCTCTATCAACCCGATCAGTAAAAAGCATCAGGTTAACTTCCGCATGAATGGTACGAATACATCTCTCTTTTTCTTCCCCATGCTCATGGTAATGCTCAATCAAACAGCCTTGCTCATAGCAATCCTCTACACCAGATGGACTTCCATTGTAGCCTGTCCCCATTAACTTTTTATCCTTCACCAAAATAGCGCCTACATGCCTTCTAGAGCATGTTGCTCTTTCTGCAACAGTAAACGCTAAATCCATAAAATACTCATCCCAGCTTTTACGAAAATGTAACTCCATAGTTTCCCTCCATACTAATTTCCCAAAAACTAACAAAAGGGGCCAGGCCCCATTTTGCAAATTTTGGAAAATGGGGCCTGGCCCCTTTTTACATCTTTTTACATATTTACTTGATGAGGCGCTTGTGCTCGATTTTGATGCAGCGGTCCATTACGACGTTAAGGCCTTTTTCGGATGCATAATTTGCTGCTTCCTCATTTACAACCTCTAATTGAAGCCAAAGTGCTTTTGCACCAATAGCTACTGCTTCTTCTGCAACAGGCATTACTTGATCTGCTCTTCGGAATACATCCACAATATCTACTTGCCCTTCAATCTCTTGTAAAGTACCCACTGCTTTTTTTCCTAGTACTTCATCAATGGTTGGATTGACGGGAATTACTTCATAGCCATGATTGATTAAATATTCTGCTACACGATAGCTGTCTCTGTCTGGTTTGTTGGATAGTCCAACAATCGCTACTCTTTTGGATTCCTGCATTAATTCCTTTACTTGTTCATCTGTAGTTAAGCGCATTAAATAAGCCCCCTTGTTTTAAATAATTTCCTAATTATACACTATTGGATTATTCATGCTACGTCAATAGTTATAACCAGTTAGAAGGGGTTTTTATTCCTTATTATTCGATAGTGGATAAAGCCTGTTCTAAATCGGCCAAAATATCGGAAAGATCCTCTATTCCAACAGATACTCGAATAAGATCATTTGTAACACCACAAGCAACCTTTTCATCATCAGTTAACTGTTGATGAGTGGTACTTGCTGGATGAATCACTAAAGACCGTACATCCCCAAGATTTGCTACATGTTTAAACAATTGAACACGATCGATAAATGCTTTTGCTGCACCGTATCCACCCTTAATACCAAAGGTTAAAATTCCACTTTGACCATTTGCCAAATATTTTTGTGCTAAATCATATGTTGTATGGCTTTCAAGGCCCGGATATCTTACCCATGCAACCTTTGGATGGCTTTCTAAGTATTTTGCAACTCCTAGCGCATTTTCACTATGCGCTTTCATTCGAAGTGGCAAGGTTTCCACACCTTGAACAAGTAAAAATGCACTTATTGGTGACAACGCAGCACCAATATCCCGATTAAGCTGAGCCTTTAATTTAGTAATATATGCTTTTTCTCCAACAGCCTCTGTATAACAAAAACCATGATAGCTAGGATCTGGTTCACTTAATCCCGGAAAACGCCCATTATCCCATGGAAATTTACCTCCATCTACAACCACACCAGCAATCGTATTTCCATGTCCACCAATATATTTTGTAGCAGAATGAATGATAATGTCTGCCCCAAATTCAATTGGTCTTAGCAAAGCAGGCGAGGTAAAAGTACTGTCCACCATTAATGGCACCCCACCCTCATGAGCGACTTGAGCAATCGCCTCAATATCACCAACATTTAGAGACGGATTTCCAATGCTTTCAATAAAAAATGCCTTTGTTTTTTCATTTAAGCTTTCCTTCCATTGCTCTAGATTGGTTTGATCTACAAAGCGAACGGTAATTCCTAGCTTTCTTAAGGTATGTGTAAATAAGGTCATCGTTCCACCATATAAGCTATTGGAAGAAACAATTTCATCTCCTGCTTCTGCAATATTTAAAATCGCTAAGAATGTTGCTGATTGCCCTGAAGAGGTTACTAATGCACCAACTCCCCCTTCTAATAAGGCCAGCCTTTCCTCCAATATGCTTACTGTCGGATTACTAATCCTTGTATAAATATTACCGGATTCCTCTAAATTAAAAAGGGCTACCGCATGATCTGAATCTCTAAACTGATAAGCAGCTGTTTGGTAGATAGGTACTGCTGTTGAGCCAAAGTGAGCCTTTGAATCAAATCCTCCTTGAACAGCTATTGTGGATAATCCTTGCTTTTGTTTTTCTTTTGTCATAAAAATCCCTCCCAGTCATTTTCCATAGCTAGCCCTTTTGAATAAAAGAAGTTTTCGCTTTTAAAGTACTAAAAAAACCCTCTCTAAGAGAAAGGGTTTTAGACCGACTTCTCTTATCTTTCAGACCTTTGTCTGCAGGATTTAGCACCATACAAGGATAATTCCTTGTGGTTGCCGGGTTTCTTCGGGCCAGTCCCTCCACCACTCTTGATAAGACAGCTATACATTTTTTGATATTATAACATATTATCGCTTTAATGTAATATAATTTTTTCTTTGATTTTATCAAAAGTTTTTTCACCAATACCAGATACATTCATCAACTCATCAAGACTTTTAAATCCACCATGCTTTGTTCGATAGTCTACAATCGCTTTCGCTTTTACACTACCAATTCCATCAAGCTGGCTGAGCTCTGCTTCAGTTGCTGTATTTATAGATATTTTCCCTTGGCCCACTCCACTTCCTGTACTAGAACTATTGTAGACAAATCCACTATTTGTAAAATTAGAGCTTGCTGTTGTCTCTTCTCCAATGAATGGAACATAGATAACCATTTCATCAGCTAGTTTTTGAGCTAAATTAATCTGCTTAAGCTCTGCTTCTGGTGTTACTCCCCCTGCTTTTTCAATGGCATCAATTACTCTAGCATCATTTTCTAATTTATAAATTCCTGGAAGAGTAACTGCTCCTTTTATATCTACAACAATTGTTTGTGACATAGCTTGAGTAGCTTGAGTAGAAAGATCCGTTTTATTAGAGGTCTTGTCTAAACTTGCCTCGACTATCGAGTCCTGTACTTTTGAATTTGATGGATTTGGTTCTAACCCATCTAAAAAGGCTGGTGCTTGATTTTGCTCTTTTAAGAGATCATGTTCCATGATAAAATGACTAGAAACGAATAGTAGGAGAATTGTGATTGCGACAATTAGGATCTTTTCTAGCTTGGTTAAGTGAACCAGTAAAGAATTCATCCTCATTACTCCTCAAATATATTCTTTTGGTTTACAATAAAATAATTTTGATGACTATACAGAGGTGGTTAAGTTATGACTAGTGTGCACTTGGAGATTAGCAAAAAGGTTCAAGAGAAGGTTGACGCGATTGCGAAATATCGTGAGATGGATAACAAAAGAGAAGAAATCATTGCAAATCTAGTAGATGAATATCAAAAGACAGGGAAAGTAGACCTTACCTCCTTAAATCAATGGACAGAGCTAATGAATTCCTTTGCTCAAAAAAATGCAATGCCAATCCGAAAAACGGTGTCCCTTGATATGTTTATTGAATATGTAAATACTAATTTAGACACTAAATGACAAATTCCTTCAAAAAAAAATAGTTAGAAAAGCTTAACTTTTGCCAAGCCCTTTTAAAGCGTAGGCAGAAGGTTAGCTGCTCTTATTTCGGATAGGAAAATCTTATACTCCCCTATCCGATAAAACACAAAAAACCGAAGAGCACCAGAGTCTCCATCGATACTTTTGTATCCTGAATACTCTTACTCCTCGGTTTTCTTTTTTTATTTATTAACCACTTCAATTTTTTTAACCACGTTCAATTTTTTGGGCTGGTTTAACTTACTACTTATTACTTACTACTTACTAACTGCCTAACCTACCACAATATTAATCAGCTTACCAGGAACCACAATTAATTTGCGAATCTGCTTATCCCCAATTTGCTCTTTTACCTTTTCATCAGCCACAACAAGCTGTTCTACTTCTTCCTTTGTTGCAGAAGAGGATACCATAATTTTAGCACGTACTTTTCCATTGATTTGTACTGCCATTTCTACCTCATCTAAAACAAGGTATTCTTCATTATAGGTTGGCCATGCTACCTGATGAATACTTTCTGTATGACCCATCATCTCCCATAACTCCTCGGTAATATGAGGTGTCATTGGTGCTAAGATCTGCACAACAGTTTCAATCGCATTCTTAAGTAGTCCACGATTACCTTCAGCTGAATAGCTATAAATTTTATTTACCAATTCCATCACAGAGCTGATTGCCGTATTAAAGTTACTTCTTAAATCAATATCCTCTGTAGCTTTCTTAATAGTCACATGAATGGTACGACGAAGCTCTTTTTCCTCATCTGTTTCTGCTTTCAACTCGTGATTATCCGTTGTTAAAGTATCTAGATTTTGAACAACAAGTCGCCATACACGATTCAAGAAGCGATGACTTCCCTCAACTCCAGAATCACTCCAGTCTAAATCACGGTCTGGTGGTGCTGCAAATAGGATAAATAGACGTCCAGTATCTGCACCATATTTCTCAATAATCTCATTAGGACTTACTACGTTTCCTTTGGATTTGGACATTTTTGCGCCATCCTTAAGCACCATTCCTTGAGTTAATAAGGATTTAAATGGTTCTTGGAAGGAGATTAGGCCAGAATCATACAATACCTTGGTAAAGAAACGAGAATATAGTAAATGCAATACTGCGTGCTCAATTCCTCCAATATACTCATCTACTGGTAACCATTTGTTTGCCATTTTGGAATCAAACGGTTTGTCCATTTCCTCAGGGCTGGTATAACGGAAATAGTACCAAGAAGAATCAATAAAGGTATCCATTGTATCTGTTTCACGGTGTGCATGTCCTCCACAGGTTGGACAGGTCGTATGAACAAAGGATTCAGACGTAGTTAATGGATTTTTCTTTCCATCAAAAACAACATCCTCTGGAAGTGTCACTGGAAGCTGCTCTAAAGGTACAGGAACAACACCACATTGCTCACAATAAACAATCGGAATCGGTGTTCCCCAATAACGTTGACGAGAAATTAGCCAGTCACGTAAACGATAGGAGGTAGTTAGCTTCCCTTTTCCTTCATTATCTAAATATTTACCAATCTGCTGAATGGCTTCCCGATTAGGCGTACTATTAAATTGTTCAGAATCCACTAACACACCATCCTCAGTGAATGCTGCAGTCATTTCATCAAGAACAACTTTATCCCCTGCTGCTGGTTGAATAACAATTTTGATTGGTAGTTGATATTTTTTAGCAAATAAAAAGTCTCTTTCATCATGAGCAGGTACACCCATAACTGCTCCTGTGCCATAATCCATTAATACATAGTTCGCAACCCAAATTGGTACGTTTTCCCCAGTTAATGGATGCTTTGCATAGGTACCAGTAAAGTATCCTACTTTTTCAATATCAGTTGCAGTACGCGTGATCTCACTTTCCTTTTTCATCGCTTCTACAAACTCTTCAATTGCCTTCTGATTTTCTTTACCTGCAATTAATTGCGGAACCAATGGATGCTCTGGAGCGACAACCATATAGGTAACCCCGTATAAGGTATCTGGTCTTGTAGTGAAGACAGGAATTTTCTCGTCATTTAGTGCTGGAACCGTAAATACAACCTCTGCTCCTTCACTTTTACCAATCCAGTTTCGTTGCATTAATTTAACCTTATCAGGCCATCCCTCAAGCTGATCTAAATCCTGTAACAACCTTTCCGCATAATCAGTGATACGGAAGAACCACTGACTTAACTCTTTCTTAGTAACGTCAGTATCACAGCGCCAGCATTTGCCATCCTCTACCTGTTCGTTGGCTAAAACAGTATTACAGGTTGGGCACCAGTTTACAGCTGCTTTTTTCTTATAAGCTATTCCTCTTTCATAGAAAAGTAAAAATAGCCATTGTGTTAATTTATAATAATCAGGTAGACAAGTACCTAGATAACGATCCCAATCATAAGAAACTCCAAGACGCTTTTGCTCATTACGGATTCGCTCCATATTATTTAGCGTCCACTCTCTTGGGTTAATTCCTCTTTGAATTGCTGCATTTTCCGCTGGCAATCCAAAAGCATCCGCTCCCATTGGATGTAGTACTTGATAACCATTCATCTTCTTGAAACGTGCAATTACATCACCGATGGTGTACACACGGACATGGCCCATATGTAGTCCATCACCTGAAGGATATGGGAATTGCTCTAACGCATAAAACTTTGGCTTTTCAGAGTCTTCAACAGTTTTATGTACCTGATTCTTTTCCCATGTTTCTTGCCATTTCTTTTCTACTTTTTCCGGCTGATAAACCTTTTCTGCAGTAGCAAATCCTTGCTCTGACATGATGAAAACCTCCCTAAAATTCTAGCTTGAATTAAAAACTTTCTGAAAGTATTAAAAAACCTCCCACCCCAAGCAACTTAATGCTAGGGACGAGAGGTTGTTAACAAGACCCGTGGTACCACCCTAATGATATTCCAAAGAATACCACTCTAGAATCCTTAACGCGGATGATACGTTCAAAAGTACTAAGGAGTAGAAGCAGCTTTTACCTGTTCTTTTTCCCTTTGAATGTTCAAAGGCGAGTTCATAAGTATGGAAATATCGGTTCGCACCACCCACCGACTCTCTTTAAAACCATTTCTTATTACTATTCCTTATCGTTACATTTTAGAAGATATAATTTACAAATAATTTAGTTATTATTATATGCAAAAACCATATCCACTGTCAATAGACACTGGCCATGTCCATCGTAAAATTTACTTATTCTTTTTCCTTATTTTCTTTTTTAGTATCTGAATCGTCCATTAAGTCCTTTGTAGCAGACTTAAATTCTCTTAATGTTCTTCCAGCAGCTCTACCTAGCTCTGGTAATTTATTCGGTCCAAAAATAATTAAAGCAATCACTAGAATTAAAATCAAACCTGGAATACCAATATTACTTAATGGCATTGTAAATACCTCCTCTTTTCTTTTCTTTTATCCTACCATAGTATTATACTACCATATTAGAATATATGCTGATTATCTTCTTAACCTGTTCATAATCGTCTATCGTATTCATATTAAAAAATGCGATAGCCAAATCTTCATTCGTGATTTTTAATTCCTCTTCTGTAATAACTTTTACCTTTAAGTCTTTAAATACATCTTGAATACGAAATTTATTATTTTTTATGCTTTCTTCAATGACAGGAGCAGCAGACTTTTTGAAAACAGAAAAGAGTGTGTGTAATTGGCCATCGATACTTGGGACAACAATATCATAATCCTCGATTTGCTCCACAAGAAAACGTGCTAGATTTACTGAGATAAAAGGCATGTCACAGGCAACAATAAAATTCACAGGTTGAGTTGATACCGATAAACCAGCATGAATTCCAGCAAGAGGACCTTTACCCGGATATTGATCACATACCATTGGTAGATTTAAAAATTGATATTCTTCCATATGATTAGTAACCAAAAGAAGATCCCGAAACTCAATCTGTAATGTATTTCTTATTCTCTCTATATTTGTCACTCCACCCACATCTAAAAAAGCTTTATTGGTTCCCATCCGGCTAGATAGACCCCCAGCAAGGATGATAGCTCCAGCGTCCATCGGAATCTCACCTCCATTTGGAATCTATTATTCCTTGCTCACACCATAACCTTTTTGCTGAGCAATATAATCAAGATGGATTGTAGTTAAATCGAGCATTGTTGGGTCTAGCTTTTCTAGAGCTTCACGATCATCGATTAGTTTAACATATCCATTACATTCTTTACATACATGAATTTGATTGGTAGAGTCCTCTTCTACCGTTAAGTAGCTTAATGTTTCATGGTCTTCATTACCACAATGCGAGCACTTCAGTCTTTTTTCATGCCAATCTGCATGACATCGTGGGCAGTGTAATATTTTTTGACCCTCATCCTTGATTCTGCCTAATCGTACAGGCTCTCCACAGCTTGGGCACCCAAAGAATTCCACGGATTGATTTGAATAATTTTCTTTATACTGAATGGATAAATTTTTCAAATAAGGTCTTAGGGCCTGCTCTGCTAAAAAGAACGGTATCCATTCCTCAAGATCAAAATCCTTTGCAAATTGATTAAAATACAAATGATTTAACGACAATGCCTGATTAATCCAAACTGTTGCCAATTCAGTGTTCAATAAATTCAATACACTGTTCATTTGATTGTTCAATTTTGAATGCTGCTCATTTAGAAGTTCTGCTAATTCTTTTATGAATGAAAGATATTGATTTTCATCGATTTTTAGATTTGTCTGAGCAATCAAAGGGATATCATTACGATAAGAAATTTCCTGAATAGCAGGCTCAAATATAACAGAGCTGGTCTTTTCCATCCATGAAGCTTGGAGACTATTTATTTTTTTCTGAAGATCTAAATACTCTGTTGAAGCAACGGATATAGTCATTGTTGATTTACACCTTCCTGAAATTAGGCGGCTGCCTAAAAAAGGCAGCCCCTATTTCTTTATTTTAAACTCCTAAATTTTTACCGCTATTTGATGGAGCCTTTGATTTTTTACCTTTCTTTCCTTGAACAACTTCTTGTTGAATAAGTTCATCATACCATCTACCATGATGTTCTTTTGCGTATTCCAAAGAAACATCTCCTTTAATCATACCTCTTAAAGAAGCCTTAGATTTTGGGTGACCAATACTTAAATAAATATGGCCAACAACTAAGGTTGCCGCTAATCCTACTCCAATATTATGGATAGGATATGCCCACAGCACTAGACCCTTTGGGAAGTTATCTGGTCCCCACATTACAATTCCTGAACCAATAAGCATAATGGTGGTCAGAATTTGAACAATGGAATTTAATTTTTCCCCCGCATTATAAAAATCCTGTTTTGGTACATCGGCATGTTTTCCAATAAAATCCTTTGCAAATGGTGCAAAAAATTGAAAATCATGTTTTTTCCATGAGATAATCTGTTTAATCCAGTGGAAAAAGCTTTTTGGATCCACTAAAATCATAAAAATGGTGGGTAGTATAAACATAATCGCAAAGATACGATGCAATAATCTCGCATTTGCTGGTCCACCAAAAACAGGATATAACCAGTTGAAGAAGTCTGTATACATTGGTAGAGCTGTTAATAAAAGTGCGAAGAAGGCAAAGGCATTTAGCCAATGAGCAACGATGACTGGTTTACTAAATCGTCTCACCGTTTCCTGATTATTATTTTTGCTCATCATCTTTACCTCCTTCATTTAAAGAGCTTTCATCAACCTCTTTATTAAATAAACGATTGCTTAAGTAAGCGCCAACGACTCCCATTACACTTGCTCCTAAAAGAAGCTTTCCTGCTGGTTGAGCCACATCCTTCCATAGTTTAGCCGTATAGGATGTCTCAGGATTTTCTGGTAGATCATACACACTCGGTCTTTCTGCTAGCAAGTAAACCGTATGTGTTCCTCCAACTCCAGGTGGATTATAAATGTTTGCGTTAGGATAACGTTCTTTTACTTGATTTAATCGTTCACTCGCTAGTTTTAACATTTTATCCTTTTCACCAAACATAATGGCATCTGTGTGACATACGGTTGCACAAGCTGGTTGAAGTCCTTCTGCTATTCGATCTGTACATAAAGTACATTTTTGAGCTACCTTATATTCCTTGCCATTTTCATCCTTTTTGGTTGCTAGCTCAATAATATCAAAGGTACAATTTTGGACACAGTATCCACAGCCTACACATTGATCCGCATTAATAACAACGGAGCCATATTCTGTATAGCTAATCGCATTTTCAGGACACACCTTTTCACAAGCAGCATCCGTACAGTGTAAACATGATGAATGCCTATACAGCCATTCAAATTGATTATCTGCAGTTACATGCTCTGTAAATGTAAGGACGTTCCAAGTATTGGCCGTTGTTTTTTTATGAGACTGATAGCTCCCATGAAACTCTTCAAATTCTGCGGGGAGATCATTCCAGTTTTTACAAGCTACCATACAAGCACGACAACCATCACACTTTGTAACATCAATATATTTAATATATTCCATGATTAATCAGCCCTCCTTACATCACATAGAAATGCTTTAAACTCTGGAATCATTGTGTTCGCATCTCCGATGTGAGGAGTTAAATGGTTTGCAATAGCCCCTGTAACAAATCCTTTAAAACCAAAATGCCAAGGCATTCCAACCTGATGTATTTGTTTATCTCTAATGGTATAAGGCTTAAAGCGTTTTGTTACCATAGCATAGGCTTCAATCGAACCACGTGCTGATGTAACAATGATTTTGTCTTTATTTTTTATTCCTTTTTCCTTTGCAAGCTCTTCACTCATCTCAACGAACATATCTGAAACTAATTCAGATAACCATTCTTGGTTTCTAGATTGTGCACCAGATTGCCAATGCTCTGTTACCCGATACGTAGTAGCAACTATCGGATATTTATCAATCCCACCCTTGTCATTACGTTTACCTGTCCATACCTTAATCGTTGGATTAAATTCCTGACTAGAGAACGCATTTGGAATTGGGCTTTCATATGGCTCATAATGTTCTGGGAAAGGCCCCTCATTTAATGCGCCGAATAGAGAGCCTACTCCATCCGCCAACATAATAAATGGATCCATTCCTCCTGCAGCTGAAGGAGCTTTTGTTTTTAGAAAATCAGGGACATCATATCCAGCCCACTCTTGTTTTAAATCATCCCACCATATTACTTCTTTTCCTTTGGCCCATGGTTGGCCATTATAATTGGCTGATGCTCTGTTATACAAAATACGTCTATTGACTGGCCATGAGAAGGACCAATTAAGATAATTCCCCATGCCCGTATCTTTATTATCACGACGCTTTGATAAATTCTTTCCGTCTTCTGGATAGAATCCGCTATAGATCCAATTTCCACTAGCTGTTGAGCCGTCATCCATTAATTTTGTAAAATTGGCTACTAGCTTACCAGTAACAGTATCATACCCATTAATTTCTCGAGCAACTAAATCAATATCTGGATGGTCGCCATGACCAAAATTCCAGTACAGTGCATTAATCGGTAATGCCTTTGCTGATGTATCCCCTGCATAAAGCTTCTTTATGCGAGTTGCTAAGCTATGAATAATCTCAAGATCGGCCTTTGCTTCTCCTTTTGAATCGATAGCTTTCCAGCGATACTGCATCCAACGACCACTATTGGATACTGTACCTTCCTTCTCAAAGGATGCTGCAGCAGGAAGTAAAAATACCTCTGTTTTAATGTCTGCTGGATTCATTCCAGCTTCTTTTGTCCAGAAAGCGGCAGTTTCTGTTTCCCATAAATCAACAGCGACTAACCAATCTAAATTGGCTAAAGCAGCCTGTTCTTTCCCTGCATTAGGGCCACCAACGACAGGATTTTGGCCAAAAGCAAATAATCCCTTAATTTCATTGTTGTACATTGCCTCAAACATGGAAATATGAGAGTAATTTTTATTTCCTTTAGATAAATAATGATATCCAAATTCATTTTCCGGAGTCGCATTCGGCCCATAAAACGCTTTCAATAAACTAACAATAAACTTAGGCTTATTCACCCAATAGCCACTTTTTGGTGTTTCATTTTCAATATAATCTTTTAATGTTGCATGCTTTGCAGAGGCGGTAGGTACTCCCAGATATCCCGGTAAAATATGTGAAAGCAATGCAAAATCCGTAGAGCCTTGAACATTACTTTCTCCACGAAGCGCATTTATTCCACCACCCGGACGTCCAACATTACCAAGTAATAATTGTAGCATTGCATAGCTACGTACATTTTGAGATCCTACAGTATGTTGAGTAGTTCCCATTGCATACATAATTGTACCTGTTTTGTCAGGGTGTCCTGTTGCACCAAAGGTTTGTGCAATTTTTAGATAGCTTTCTTTATCTGTTCCTGTTACAGCAATAACACTATCTACATCATAACGGGAATAATGCTTTTTCATTAGCTGAAAAACAGTTCTCTCGTTTGTTAATGTTTCGTCCTTTAATATTTTTCCTTCTGCGTCCCTTTGGAAAACCCAAGTTGCCCGATCATAACTACGTTTCGCTTCATCATATCCAGTAAATAGACCATCCTCAAAATCAAAATCTGGATGAACTAAGAAGGAAGCATTGGTATATTTAGCTACATATTCTTTATGGTATAGATTATTTTCAATCACATAATTAAAAAGTCCACCAATAAAAGCAATATCTGTACCTGAACGTAATGCACCATACATATCTGCTTTTGAAGAAGTACGAGTGAATCTAGGGTCAACAGAAATTATTTTCCCGCCATTTTCTTGCGCTTGTAATAACCATTTAAAGCTGATTGGATGATTTTCAGCCGGATTAGCACCAATAATCAATGCACAATCCGTATTTTTCAAATCAATCCAATGATTTGTCATTGCTCCACGACCAAATGATGGTGCCAGACCGGCAACCGTCGAGCTGTGTCATATCCGTGCTTGGTGTTCAATATAATTTAATCCAAGCCCTCTCATAAATTTAACTAATAAATAGGTTTCTTCGTTATCTAAAGCAGCTCCACCAAGACAACCTATCGCGTCTGTTTTATTAACAGTAAATCCGTTCTCCTTTTCAATAAAAGAAGCATCTCTTGTCTTTTTTAAATTACTAGTAATCTTATCTAACATCCAATTCCAATCTTTTTCTTCCCATTTATCACTGCCTGGGGCACGATATAATGGTTTTTGAAGACGTTTTTCCGAGGTAAACATATTTCTTAAGGATGTTCCTTTACTACATAATGCACCCTGATTGATTGGATGATCTGGATCTCCTTCTGTATAAATAACATCATTATCTTTGGTGTGAACAAGAATACCACATCCGACTGCACAATATGGACAGATTGTTGGTGTCACTTTTGATTCGGCAATTTTCAATTTTTTTGTCGCAGCTTTTGCTTGAAGGTCATTAAATCCTAGTTCAACAACAGCTAATGTTGCCGCAGTAGCCCCTGACAATTTTAAAAACTGTCTGCGATTTAGATTCATACCATTTCCCCTCTTTCCCTCTCCCTAGGAGATAATACTTACTTTGTCTTTTAAATCATCATGAACATGTCCTAATTCCGTATAAATCGTAGCCATTTTCCCACGAAGATACCCCACTACTTCAATATTTAAGGATTTGGCTAATTCGATTGCTTGAGTTGTCGCTGCAGTTCTTGAGCCAACGATTCCAATGCCAAAACGCGCTACTTTTGAAAGCATTTCATACGATATTCTTCCAGTGGTGAGTAAAATTAAATCCTTGGGATTTAACCCTTTCTTTAACGAATATCCGATGATTTTATCAACAGCATTGTGCCTCCCAATGTCTTCTCTCACTGTGATTTTCCCATCTGGTTCTACCACACACGCACCATGCATACCACCTGTTAAAATGTACATCGGTGATTTTTTAGCAAATTCGACTCTCTTTTCTAACAGATAGGATGTTGATGCTGTTCTATTCGTTTCCACTTTAGGAAGCTCGCCTACTTCAGTCATTGACAGGAAAGTTAACCCTTTTCCACAACCAGCAGTATAATGTTTTCTTCTTTCTCCAAAGGTTTGATTATTCCATTCTTGCTTAATGTTTACACATACGACACCTTCATCTAGCTTCACTTTGATTCGCTCTAAATCGTCAACAGATTGAATCATCCCTTCAGAATAAAGATAACCAATGGCCCATTCATCAAGATTTTGATTGGTTAATTGGTAGGCAGCAACTTCTTGTTGATTTAAATACAGTGTTATGGAATATTCATCTGGGCTAATAGTTTTACTCATAAGACAACCCTCCCTCCTCATCAGTAATTATAGTAGCTTTCTCAACCACCTCTTTTAAATAATAATTAAGTTGTATATTCAAGTTGCATAAACTACTAGTAAATTTACTGCAAAAGTAAAACACTTCAAAAAACTTCTAAAAACTTACTTTTATAATACTAGCTTTTTTTAAAAAAATACACAATTTTCTCACATTTTTCCGAGTATTTATTAATTTTAAATTATAATTATTAATATACTTTTAAGTTTTTTAAATGTGTTAATGTAAATAAAAAGCCTCTTCTCATAAGCAATATTTGCTTAATAAGAAGAGGCTATACTTTTAAGAAGTAATCATTATTTAGTATAAATATAAGTTTTGTCTATATAATTTTCATCTTTTTTGTGCTACATAAAAAATTCTTTCTGTAGTCTCTGTGACTGGTGCTAATTGAAAATCTCCATATGTAGTTATTAAAGAAAAGCCAGTCTCTACTAAAAGTTCTTTTATCGTCTCTATAGTATAGGTTTGCTGCTGGTGGACTTCATGAAATTTTTCAAATAATCCATTGTCTTGTTCTACAAAAAAAGTTAAATCATGCTCTACAATAAGTTCTTTTTCATCCACATCAGTAAGCCAAATAATCGAGATATCCTCTTCATTCCAAGCAAAAGAATGAAGATTAAATACTTCGGTTATTTTATAAGGGGAATGCATATCAAAGAAAAAATAGCCACCCTCTTGTAAACTTTTATGAACTTGGATAAAGGTTTGTTTTACTTCATCAAGACCATTTAAATAATTTAATGAATCACAATAACTAAATATAAGTTCTGCTTGATGTGGTAGTTCTAATTCCATCATATTTTGCTGAAATAAAGGAAACATCACTTGGTTTTCTTGCATTTTGTCATAAGCAACAGAGAGCATATCCTCAGACAAATCAATCCCTGTCAGTTGGTATCCTCGTTTGCTCATTGGTATTGCGATATTCCCTGTTCCACAGCCTAAATCAATCATGGATTTCGGTTCGATTTCAAGCTTTTCCATCAACTGCTCAGTAATTTTAACCCATTCTTCATAAGGGGCGTCCTTCATTAATTGATCATAGATATTTGCAAATTTATGATAATTCATCTTGTTTTTTTAAATATGTCCATCCTTCCTCTTGATAAATTTGGTTCTCCTTCAGCAGCTTACCTAAAGCTCGCTTAAAGGCACCCTTACTCATCTTAAATTTCGTTTCAATGATGTCTGCTGGAGTTTTGTCCCAATATGGCATTGCCCCTCCACGATCATTCAAGGTTTGGAGGATTTTTTCCGAATCCTCGGTCATGCTATCTTGCTTTAATGGACGCATCCCCAAATTGATTCGTTCATCATCTCTGATAAAGGCTATGCGAACACTTACTTTTTCTCCTAATCTTAATTCATGGGTTTGCTCTGAACGATGAAGGAAACCAAGGGTTCTTAATCGTGGTAAATAAATTTGTGCACCTACACTTAAATGATGAAAAACAATACCATCGATATATTCACTTTTACGGATTTGAGTTATATCTAGTTTTCCATTCTCTTCATCTTCATCATGATCTAGAAGCTCTAAATACTCGTAGAATTCTTCTTCAGAGGTGATTAATTTTGCTAAAAGTCTACCCTCTTTGTCATAATCTAAAGTGACAAAAACTAAATCACCAAGCGCTGGCCAAATGTTAATTTCATTTGGCAACTCTTTTGTAGGAAGTAGAATCTGCTTTCCAATTCCATTATCTAGAAAAAAACCAATATTTCGTTGGAAATCCTTCACTTTAAGGAAATTACCCTCACCATAAGCGATGATAGGGTCATTTAAGGTTGCTGATATTCTTCCCTTGTGGTCAGTATACAGAAAGACCTCAAGGATATCCCCTATCTCTATTTTTCGTTCCTTATCGGCTTCAGCATAATGGAGCAGTACATCCTCTGTTCCGTCACTTAAAAAATAGCCAAATGGAGATTCTCTTTCCACCTTTAGTTCTTGAAATGTCCCGGGCCTTAGGCTCATACTTGCTTCTCCTCTAAAACAATACGTGGTGCATCTGCCCATAATCGTTCAAGCTTATAATAATCACGATCTTCTTTGTGGAAAACGTGAACAATTACATCTCCTAGATCTATTAGTACCCATCTAGCTTGCTGGTTTCCTTCAATCCCCTTAATAGGCATTCCTACTTCATCTATTTTCTCTTTGATTTCGTTTGTGATTGCTTGCACTTGGGTTTCAGAATTACCACTACATATAACAAAATAATCGGCAATGCCGGATAGTCCTCTTATATCTAAAATTTGTACATCATATGCTTTTTTATTATTCGCTATCTCTGCAACATAAGTTGCCGTTTCCAATACAGATAAGCTCATTAATTTGGCCTCCTTCACTTTTTTAAAAATATATTTTTATTTTTTGTTACTTTTTATTTATCATTCATCTCATCGATAAGGCTATTTCTAGCAATCATTGTTAAGGGATATATTTTCCATCCTTTTTTCATTAAAAATTGAATTGTTCCATCCAATGCTTGAACTAAAGATTTCTCTATGCTTTCATTGGCTAGAGCTCTAATTTCATTTACGCCTGGATAATCTCTGCTAGGTTCAATATAATCCGCTAAACAAACCACCTTATCTAAAAGAGTCATCTTTTCCCGACCAGAGGTATGATAATGAATGGCATCGATAATCTCTTGATCTTCTATTTGAAACTCCGTTTGGATAATGATCGAAGCAACAGGTCCGTGCCATAATTCTGGACTATAATCTAATAAATCAGGAGATAATTCTGGGTTTTCTTTGATCACTTTTGCTAACTGGTCCTTTGGCCAATATTTGGTATAGTCATGCAGAATTCCTGCAATTTCAGCCTTTAATGGGTCTGCACCAAAATGGATTGCGAGTTTTTTCGCAGATTCAGCAACACCAATCGAATGAATATAGCGATGCTCAGGCACCTGTTCTTTGAGTCGTGATTTAAGATAATCTAGATCAATCCTCATATAAATGATGCTCCTTTATATAGCCCTCCACCAAATCAGGTACTAGATTTCGAATTGGACGTCCTATTTTAACCCACTCTCTAATTTGTGAAGATGAAATATCGAGCTGTGGCATCGGATAAAGCATTACCTTTTGATATAATTCCTCTTCCCTTTGATTCTGAGCACTCAACGAATATCCTGGCCGATCTAGGCCAATAAAGCGAATCATTGTCATTAACTCATCAATCTGATGCCATTTTGGAAGATAACGAATCATATCCCCACCAATGATAAAATAAAATTGATGCTCAGGATAAAGAGAAATCAGCTCTTTGATTGTATCAATGGTATAAGATGGTCCTTTTCTTTCTAGTTCTATGGTGCATATGCGATATTTGGAATCACCCGCCAACACATTCTTAAGCATCCCTAAACGATGAGAAATGTCGGTAATAACTTTCCCTTGTTTATGTGGTGGTGATGGTGCTGGAATAAACCAAATTTCATCTAAACCGGCATAATATAAGGCTTGATCAGCCATAACTAAATGGCCAATATGTAACGGATCAAAGGTTCCCCCAAGAATACCTACCTTTTTCATAATACCCTCTCTTTTTGTTTACTTATTTTACTTTGGCAGTTCTATCTCTTTATTTTCTTTTGATTCCTTATACAATACAATGGTGTGTCCAATCACTTGCACAAGCTCTGCATGTGTTCTAGAAACAATTTTTTCTGCAGCACTTTCTGTATCCTCTAAGCTATTATTTAATACAGATACTTTAATTAGCTCTCTTGCTTCTAACGCATCATACAGCTGTTTAATCATATTCGGGTTTACCCCAGCTTTTCCTACTTGAAAAATAGGATCAATATGATGAGCTAATGATCTTAAATATCGTTTTTGTTTTCCTGTTAACATTTCTTTTCCCTCACTTTTTTCTGACAACCATATGGCTGTATATTGAAATCATCATGTTGTAAGTTTTTCTAATACAATTTTCTTCATTAAATTTGGATTTGCATCATAGCCTGTCCATTTTTTAAAGGCTAGTGCCCCTTGATGAACAAACATTCCTAGTCCAGAATGCGTCATTGCACCCTGATCTTTGGCATCCTTTAACAGCTTTGTTTCTAAAGGATTATAGACAATATCACTAATTAAATGATTTGCTTTTATCCAGTCCTTTGGCAAAATTGTTTCATTGATATTAGGATACATTCCAATAGAGGTAGTATTAACAACAATATCTACTTCTTGAAGCACCTCGTTCAGTTGCTCATATGTCGTACTTAGAACCGAGATTCTATTTTTTATAACATCAGTAAGTTGGTTTGCCTTCTCTAAGTCACGGTTTACAATGGTAAGCTTTGCAATAGGATGTTTAGCAAAAGCATAGCTAATTCCTTTTGCTGCTCCCCCTGCACCTAAAATAACAATTTTTTTATCTTGAAGAAAAACACCTGTCTCTTCTATTAGACTTTGAAGATAGCCCTCTCCATCTGTATTATATCCAATGAGGCGACCATCTAGATTAACCACAGTATTCACAGCACCAATTACTTTTGCCTCTTCAGAGATCTCATCTAAAAAGGGAAGGATCGATACTTTATGCGGGATTGTTACATTAAAGCCTTTGATTTGCAAGGCTTTCACTCCAGTGATTGCTTCCTTTAGTTGAGAAGGTTGAACATCAAATGCCACATAATGATAATTTAAGCCTAATTCCTTAAACATTGCATTATGCATAACAGGAGACATCGAATGTCCTACAGGATGTCCGATTAACCCGATAATCTCTGTCTGTTTACTCTCCATTTCATCTCCCTCTCTCACCTATTCAGAATCCTCACTATTTCAAAGCTTTATGCTAAAGCATCACTTTTTCAAAGTTTTATACTAAAGCATCTCGCAGATGGATTCCAATCCCTTTTGGACTAAAAACATCTACAGAGGTACGATCACCAGAAATGGCAATCCAGCCTAATCCAGAAATCACGATATCTACCTTCTGTCCTGCTGGAATCGTAAATTGATGCTTTACCCATTTTGGTAATTGTTCAGCCTCTTCTTTACTTGGTGGAGATAACAGTTCTCCCACATGATTTTGATATAATTCATCAGCATTGCTGGTTTTTGTTCGATGAATTTCAATTTCATTGGAAAAATGGCAGACTAGCGAATTGTCCGTTTTTCCCTTTTTATCAATTCGAGCAAGTCCTCCGATAAACAAGGTTTGCTCCTCATATAATTGAAATACCTTTGGTTTAACGGTCTTTCTTGGTGTGATCAACTTTAAGGTTTCTGGATTAACCCATTCATTAAACCGGTTTTTATTGACAATTCCAGGTGTGTCAATCATATTGCGGTTCTTTTTCATAGGGATATGTACAGCATTTAAAGTTGTTCCAGGAAACCTAGATGTTGTTAAAGAAACCTCTTTTTCTCCAAAATGGCGAATCATTTGATTAATAAAGGAAGATTTACCGACATTGGTTGCCCCAACAACATAAATATCCTTTTTCCCATTCCATTGCTGTAAATAATGGATTACTGGATCAAGTCCAATTTTCTTCTCTGCACTGATAAGGAATACCTCTTCAGGATGCAGTCCATGTTCATGCGCATATTTTTTTAACCAATTCTTTATTCTATCTTGAATCACTGATTTAGGGAATAGGTCAATTTTATTGGCCACCATAATAAAGGGATTGCTTCCAATAAAGCGGGGTAGTCCATCAATAAATGTACCATCAATATCAAATAAATCCACGACCTGTACCACAATACTATCCGTTTTACCAATTTGATTTAAGATTTGAACAAATTCATTCTCATCAATTTCAATCGGAATTACTTCATTATAGTTCTTAATGCGAAAGCATCGTTGACATATATGTGGTTTATTTTCTAATGCGGATGAAGGAATATAGCCCGTTTTTTTGGGTTCCTCTGTTTGTAAAGGTACTCCACAGCCTTCACAATATTTAATCTCTGTCATTGTTGTTAGTCCTCCCAAGTCATCATTCCACGTTTTTTCATCCAACCAAGTACTTTTCTTTCAATAGTTCGATTTATCTTTGTTTTCCAATGTTCCTTTTCAGAGATTGGCATTACCAGTATGGTATATAAGCCTAATCGATTTCCACCTAAAATGTCTGTTAATAGTTGGTCACCAATGACCACCGTTTGTTCCACAGAGGAGCCCAAAAGCTTAATTGCTTTTAGAAAAGCGCTTTTGGTTGGCTTCTTTGCCTGATGGATATATGGCACTGTAAGTGGATCAGCGAATTCCGAAACCCTTGTTTTATTATTATTTGATACAATCACTACTTTAAATCCAAGCTCCTGTAAATCGTCTAACCACTTAATTAGTTTAGGTGTGTATTCAGGAGAATCAGCTTCTACTAAAGTATTATCTAAATCGGTAATTACTGAGGTTATCCCAGCTGCCTTTAAAGCTTGTAGATCGATATTATAGATAGATTGTACATATAGATTGGGTGAAAATTTATCTAAAAACACTATTCACTACTCCTTGTCTTCTTTTATCATATCTATTATTTTAAGCCATCTTTCTATTTTATATTATCGGCAATAACTATACCATATTTATCCTTATTACTGCAAAAACAAAGCCGATTTTTTCTTGGGTTCACTTTCTTTTTTTAAAAAAATGAATTAAAAGAATTTGTTATCGACAGTTTTTTACATATTTTGTAATAAAGGTATAGTAAGATAATTGTGTTAATCATTTGCTTTTTTTGATGGGAGAGATAAAAATGGCGAATAAAGGGCTTATTATTATATTGTTCTTTATTTTAACACTGGTTCCCTTTCAGTTTTTTTCATCAACATCTACCCTTCAAGTGATTGAATCTGAAGTTATGGAATCTGAAGCGATTGAAGTTGATCCTACTTTTAAAAAAGTTGAAATTCGATTAGAACAAATTGAAGAGAAAAAACGTCAAGTATATACCAATGCTGAAAAGTTTCCCATCGACGTACCACTCATTTCACAAAATCCTGAACTACCTAGAGGTTGTGAGGTTACTAGTTTAGCGATGCTACTAAATCATGCAGGAATAATGGTCAATAAAATAGAACTAGCCGAAAATGTTAAGAAAGTGCCTTTTCAGCAAGATGGATTAATGGGAAATCCTAATGATGGCTTTGTAGGTAGCATGTATACTCTTGAAGAACCTGGATTAGGTGTTTATCATGATCCTATCTTTGATTTAGCAGAGCACTATTTACCAAACAGGATAATTGATCTTACCGGTTTTGATTTTGAAGAAATACTTATTCATTTAAAAGATGGAAAACCAATTTGGGTAATTGCCAATACATGGTATAATTACGTCCCTGAAACCTATTGGTTTACCTGGAAAACGTCTAGTGGAAATATCCAAATCACCTATCAGGAGCACAGCGTTGTTCTCACTGGGTTTGATGAAACTTATGTTTTTTTTAATGATCCATTAGAAGTGATAAAGAATAGGAAGGTTCTAAAAACTGAATTTGAAAAGGCATATAACCAAATGGGCAAGCAAGCAATTACCTATTTGGATTAAAGGAGGAATAAGGAATGAAAAGAATCAAGACCATTTTAATGATTATCTTGATTGTTTTTCTAGGTTTAGCTGGCTGTACTACGAAAGAAACAACCAGTCCATCACCTGCACTAGCACCTCCACCAAATGATGAAGATCATACAAATCAAACAGAACCCAATATCGAATTACCACAAGAAATCGATTTAACAGCTTATGGAGTTAACCTATTTGGAAATGACTATAGACAATCAGCCGATGGAAAATGGGGAGCATTCACTGGTGCAAAATATGATGAAGAACACAATATTACAAAGCTTTTCTTATTAGATATTAGTACTGGAGAATTAAAGATTATTGCCGAAGGAAGCTGGATTAAAGTTCTTGATGTTCATCCTACTGGAGAGGGGATTTCCTATTGGTCATATGTCAATGATCGTGAGGTATTAAACATATATTATCAAGGAGAAAACATTGAAATTATCGATGGCTCCTATGGTTCATTTAGTCCAGACGGTTCACAAATTGCCTATGGTAAACATGAACAAGGATTATTTATCTATGATTTGTCTACAAAGTCGGAGACGTTATTAGTAGAGGAAAAAGAGCCATGGTATCCAATTTGGTTCCCGAATAATCGAACCCTCTTTTATTTTGCCGATATGGGGAAAACATTAACAGATGGTGCTGGTCAGCTTCAAGGCTTTGCTACTATTGATACAAAGACAAAAGAAAAAATTCAGATCACGGATCAAACCGGCAAATTCCGATCTGCTCGTTGGATAATCCCGGGTAAGCTTGTTCATATTTTTGCAGGTTGGGATGATGGAGCTTACAATATGATTGTCGATCTTACCTCCGAACAAATCATGGATTTGGGAGAGGATTTATTTGCGTTTGGAGGTACCTCTTATGCCATAAATCTATCGAAAGAACTATTCTATTTAACTACCCCTGAACAGGTTCAGTTATACCAAGATCTAGAGTCGGTTGGTGCAATTCAGATTATCGATGAGTGGAAACCTTATCTTCATATTACAGCTAGCCCAGACGGAGAAAAAATAGCCTTCTTGGCTGGCGATATGGAATTTTCGGAAAACTTTCAAGGTCGTTCCATCTGGATTGCTAATCATTTAGGAGGAAATCCGGAAAAGATTACAGCGGAAAAGCTAGCTTATACAACACCACAGTGGATAAATGAAAATACCCTTCTTTCTGTGGTTAATGACCGAGATAAAGAGATATTTAAAATTGTTTATATCCAAATCGATTAGTGAAATTTAGAAAAGTCCTTCCACAATCGCTTTATTTAGTGTGGAAGGACTTTCGTCTTGCCTTATATTGCATTGTTTATTTTAATTTGTCTAACACAGAATTGAGCTTTTGCTCCATTGAGGCTGCTTTATCTCGACGATCATCAATTCGAAGAGAAGTAGATACTCTTAATGCACCTTTTTCAAAGGGAACCTCATGCATTCTTAATATAACTGCAAGAATATCCTGTAAATCTCCCTCCATAATCGTACTCATTGGAGTAAGCTGAAATTTAACTGGTTCTTTAGCCTCTTCTAGCACTTTATGTACCTCTGCAACATATTGACTAACACTTGGAGTTGCAGTTCCTAAGGGTGTAATTGTAACCTCCACAATTGGCATCAGATGAATCTCCCTTCAAACTAAGTTATAATAGATTTACTTCTATACTATTTTATCCAATTTTTAACGAGAAAAAAAGGTTCCATTATATAAGAGGTGATTTTTGATGTCCTATTGGTTAAGCCCTGTTCCATCCACTGAGCCTTTTACCATTGGAAGTGAACGATTTAAATTAGAGGAGAAAACAGCACTCGCTCTTCGCGATGCCTTTGTAAAGCTTCAGCCTTTTTTCCTTCCCTTCTTAAAAACACATATCCTTCCTGAAGGAGATGATGAGCTGGTTTGTGGTGTTGATTATTTTTCATTAGAAGGTAATGGGCCCATTATTTTTGATGGTAATCCTCTTCAATTATCTAAATGTGGTGGGGCATTTCTACAGAAATTACCAACCATAAAGGAAGTTAAGCTACTTCAGGAAACTTATCAAGAGCAGCTTCCACATTTAGTGGAGCAATTTCCTTCGCTGATGCCAATCATCAAAAAATGGTGGGATCAAGGTTGGGTCGTTGTAATTTTCAAAGAGTAAGAGAAGTAAAAAAATATAAAGAAAATAAAACTACAAAAAAGGTAGAATGCTAAAAAACTTAGCTTCTACCTTTTGCTAATTCATCTATTATCTCTTCTAATTCTGTTTCAAAGTTAAGTATTAATGGACCAGGAAGCTCGGAATAGATGAGATCCATTTCCTCAAATTTAAGTGCTTCCTCCACAGTTACTGGAGGATGTTTTAAAGAAATCATCCACTGTTTTACCTCATCCATTAACTCGTAAAAGGAACGTTCAAACAGATCTGCGTCATCGCCCGCATTTTCCATACTACTTGTACTCATTTGCTTCCATAATGCAAGCATTGTGTCTTTGGCCTTCATCATGATTTCCTTTGACATCCAGCTCACCTACCCATGCAATAGAATTTGTGATACCCCAGTCACAGGATGCTTGATAATGACTGGTTTTGTCTGATATACGTGTGCTAGTTTTTGTTCCTCTAACACCTCTGCGACATTACCCCATGCTTGTAGCTTGCCCTGATTCATTAGGATTAATTTGTCGGTGTATTGGGCTGCTAGATTTAAATCATGTAAAACCATAATGACAGTTAGATTGTTTTTTTGTTGCCAATTTCGAATATGATTCATTACCATAACCTGATGACCAATATCTAAATAGGTGGTTGGTTCATCTAAAAATAAAACTTGAGGCTCCTGAACCATAGCTCTTGCAATCGCAACAAGCTGACGCTCTCCTCCTGATAAGGAATGGATAGGTTCGGTCCGTTTTTTATCTAAATCCAATTCAGCTAAGATCTGATCAATTAGTGAATAGTCCCTACTTTTTAGGGAAGTAAACGGCCTTAACCAAGGATATCTTCCCATGGCAACCACTTCTTCTACAGTAAAAGACAAGAGTGGAATTGCTTCTTGCTCCATAAAAGCAATGTATCGAGCAAGCTCCTTCTTGCTATAAGCCGTAATCGGGCGATCTTTAAATAGAATTTGGCCATTTTTCGGCAAATAAATTCCACTCATCAGATGAAGCAATGTGGTTTTCCCACTACCATTTGGCCCGATGATACCGATACTTTCTCCTTCCTGAATCGAAAAAGAGAGATTATTTAATATATCCTTTGTATCTATTTGATAGCTTAATTGTTTTACCTCAAAGATACTCATAAGCTTTTCCTCCTTAATCCTTGACGGAGTAAATAAGCAAAAAATGGTGCGCCAATTAGTGCTGTCACCACTCCAATTGGAATCTCTCTTCCCGGCAAAATACTTCTCGCAATTGTATCTGCCCAAAGTAAAAAGATTGCACCTGCAATAGTTGAAACAGGAATTAAAATTCGATGATCTGGCCCGGTAAGTATTCGGAGCATATGTGGAATAACTAATCCCACAAAGCCGATGATTCCTACAATAGAAACGGCAGTTGCTGTTAATAAAGAAGCCACCAAGAGAATCATCCACTTCTTTTTATTTACATCAACCCCAAGATGAATCGCCGCTCTCTCCCCTAAAGCCATCACATTGAATTCCTTATGCTGGGTCCATAAGAAAGCAAATCCAAAGATAAAATAAGGAAGTAAAATTCCGATATCTAACCATTCTTTATTGGCCAAGCTTCCCATCATCCAAAAGATAATCGTCTGCATTTGCTCTCCAGATAAAGCAATCGCAAAGGTTAACAATGCACCAATAAGAGACTGAACCACTACCCCTGCTAAAATAAGGGCTTCATTCTTTTGTCTAGATTGAAGATTGGCTAACCATAGTACAAATCCTAAAGAAGCCATCGCACCAATAAATGCCGAAATCGAGGTTGAAAGTATGAATAAGCGCTGGGTCTGTAAAAGAATACTGATTGCTGCACCTAAGGCAGCCCCAGAGGAAACACCTAAAATATAGGGATCTGCCAATGGATTTTGCAAAATCCCTTGAAAAGCCACTCCCGCTAAAGAAAGCATTCCTCCAACCACCATCGCTAAGAGAATCCTTGGCAACCGAAGATTCCAGATAATTGCTTCTTGACCAGTACTCCAATCCACCTCAAGTGGTATTGAAAATAGATGGGATACCAAGATTCGATAGATGGTATGGATAGTAACTCCAACAGAGCCAATCCTTAGGCTAATAACGATGGAAATAAGGAGGAAAAGGAATAGTCCCCCCATCCATAAAAACAATTTTTTATTCTTGTTCATCTGATACCCTACTTTATCTTATTGGGATATAAGGCTTTAGCAATACTTTCTAGACCATCAATAATTCTTGGACCTGGTCTGCTAATTAAATCATTATCTAGCTCTAATACTTGATTATTTTGAATGGCATCAATGTTTTGCCAGCCTTGACGTGTTTTTATGCCCTCCACAGCTGTTGGATCATAATATCCATACGTGGTAAAGATGACTTGCGGATTTTGTTCAATGACAATCTCCTCATTCAGCTGAACCCATCCCTGATCCTGAACAATGTTTATTCCACCTGCTATAGTGATTAATTCATCCATAAAGGTATTTTTCCCTGCGGTCCAAAGATCACTAGAGACTGCCGCAAATACTTTTACTTTATCTTCTTCAGGTATTTTTGAAGTAATTTTAACAATGCGATCCTCTTTTTCCTTCATCTGTTGTATAAGAGCTGTTGCTTCCTTTTCTTTATTGGTGGCAACACCAAGCTTTTCGATTACTTCATAGGCAGCGGCAATGTTTTGCGCATCAAATTGTAATACTGGAATCGATAAATCACGTAGCTTTTGAATCAATTCCTGATTATGTGCACCAAGTAACACTAGGTCTGGATTTAACTCTAGGATTTTTTCAGTACTAGGATTGAGAGCATCCTCAAAAGCATATTCCACTTTTTCTCGAACATCTGCTGGGTAATTGTCATATTTGGTAACAGCAATTACCTTTTCCTTTAAACCTAGTGCAAATAATATTTCGGTATGACTTGGATATAAACTGATAATACGTTTAGGTTCTGATGGTATTTCTACTTTTGCTGCTGAATGGTCCTCAATCACCAGTGGATAAAGGGAATTGGTCTCATTACTCGTTTCTTCTATTGCAGATTGATTCTGTAATGAAGATTCGGATTGTGCATTACATCCTACCATGAAAAAAACAGCCAAAACAGATAAAACTACGAAAAACATTTTCAAAGATTTGTTCAACACGCTAACTCTTCCCTTCTTTTTTTAGCATGTCGAGGAAATAATAAAACCCTTTTTATCCAGAGAGGGACAAAAAGGGCTGAATTGTGTTTGAAATTCGCGTTAATGCGCGTTTCTCGACCACTTTCCTTTTCCTCGAAGGATTAGTTGTACCTTATCTAATAGGCAGGTCTCCTGACTCATGGCGATGCAGCTCCACACCTTCCCATCCATTTAGGACAGTGGTAAATAAGTGGGTGCTTCCATTTACAGTGGCGGGACCGTGTCGGAATTACACCGACTTCCCTTTTCATCCTTCGATAAAATATATCGAAAGGAACCTATTGATTTTCATGCTATTCTATTTGTTATTCATTATATCGTATTTTAGAGATTTAACAAGATATTTTTGTGGGATAAAAGGGAAGAAAACGACCATTACTGATCGTTTTCTCGGGGAGTTTTCTTTTATGGTTGGGTTTAATATTAATAGAATAAAGGGTAAATATGAAGAAAGTATGGAGAAGTTGCGAATAAGTCCGGTGACAAAATGGAAAAATATTAAAGTTATTACTATTAGAAAATGTGGTGATTGTGTGATGTTAGTTATTAAAATCTTTGTATTATATCTTACAACCATAGCAATGTTTATGGCATCATAAAAATGTAG
>DJVJ01000036.1 GCA_002441135.1 Caryophanales bacterium UBA6259
CTAATCGGTCGAGGGCTTAACCTAAACTTTATATCCTTGCTAACTCGTTTCTAGTTTTGAAGGTGCGAAATATAACCTTATATTTAGGATGAACCTTAAAAGGAATGACTTGCTTCCTTTTAGAAGGAAGTTCCATTAAAAACAACCACGTCCTGTGGTTAACATGGAACGACTTGCATCCTGCAAGTCTGGTGATGATGGCGGAGGGGAAACACGCGTACCCATCCCGAACACGACCGTTAAGCCCTCCAGCGCCGATGGTACTTGGACCGCAGGGTCCTGGAAGAGTAGGACGTCGCCAGGCAACTAGAAAAGACAACTCGAAAGAGTTGTCTTTTTTGTATGTAAAACTACATAAAGGAGTATTATTAAATGAACAATCACTTTATTGAAAATATCAAACTGGTATATCCAGATCTTTCTATTAGAGACTATTATCTTAATGAGATTGGACAGAATAATGATGTGCTAATTGTAAACAATTCTTGGGTATTTAGGTTTCCAAAATATGAAAATGGAATAGTAAACCTAAGAAGAGAGACGGAAATTTTAAAGTATGCTAAAGGATTCGTCACCACTCCTATTCCTAATCCTGTCTATCAGTCTTTTGAAGAGTTAGAACCTGGAAAAGTCTTTACAGGCTATAAACTAATAGATGGTGTTCCTTTATGGAAGGCAAGTTTAATGCAGATAAAAAGTGATGAATTGATTAAAGGGTTAGCATTTCAACTCATGGATTTTCTAATAGAACTCCATTCTATATCTGAAGATAAAGTAAGTGGAGTTCTGAATCTGAAGACTAGTCATCCTCATGTTGAAATGTTCAAATTATATGATAAGATTCAAAATAAATTATTTCCTTATATCAGAAAAGATGCTCAAAAAGAAATAACACATTCCTTTATGACTATTCTAAATGGAGAAGCATTCACAAATTTAAAAGTAACACTTATACATGGAGATTTCGGAGCATCTAATATTCTATGGAATCCTGAAACAAGCAAGATTTCAGGGATAATAGATTTTGGGGGTTCTGGTTTGGGCGACCCTGCGTATGATTTTGCTGGAATACTGTCCAGTTATGGTGAGGATTTTTTTAACATGTGTATTAACTTATATCCTAACGGAAATGAAATATCTAAGCGTGTGAAATTTTATAAAAGTACATTTGCATTACAAGAAGCATTACACGGCATAGAGAATAACGATAAACAGGCTTTTGAAAATGGAATAAAAGATTATAGATAGATTTCTTATTAATCCCAAAATTACAGTCAAGAATTTATTAAGCTGATGTAGCGTTAAATAAAAAGGAATGGATGTTCAATATTTAATATCATAAGAAATGATTGAATACTATATTAGTAAAACGATTGGGGGTAAAAACCATGAATCCTTTAATAATTATTGCGATTATCATTTTATCAGTTATTGCTGATTACTATTATTTAGATGTAAATAAAAAGATATGGGGATGGATGAAAAATTGGTCTAGTCGCGATAAAGGGATATTTTTCGCTGGGTTCATCGCAGTATCTCTATTAGTGTATTTTAGTTTAAGTTTAAAATATTTTTAAAAATCGTTATTGAAGTAACGGGTGTAAGAGTTGAAGAATAAAAGAAAATTAACATATTAGAAGGAGAAATTGCAACCATTCAAAAGTAGCGCTAAGAATATTCCAATGACCAGCATTATTAAAATAGCCCGAGCATAATTTTTAAGATTATTGTTGAACCGTCCAAAAGCTATAACTAATAAAATAATAATATTGACGAATGGCACAGCTTGCATAATTAATATTAGAATCCAAGTGCCTGTAGAAATAACATTATTTTTATCATCTTCGAATGTCTCATATTGTTTAGGTTGATCTGTTTTTGGATGATTGTAATGATATTCATTATAGTAATCCATTATATCCCCTCCCTTTTTACTATTTTACTATAATAAATCAAATTTTTAAAATATTTCCTCTTTTAAATAAAGACTTCTTCAATGAACTGAACACGCATATATAAAAATAAAGGCTGCAAAACGATTCGAAAGTTAAAAGGGGAGAGTTATAATGGGGATAGAAAAAGGGAAATCGAATATTTTTGAACTAATGGAAAAGTATGGACATGAACAAGTAATTTTTAATTACGATAAAGCTACGGGATTGAAATCTATTGTAGCTATACACAATACAACATTAGGACCTGCCTTAGGCGGCTGCCGTATGTGGAATTACGAAACTGAAGCAGATGCGTTAGAGGATGTATTGCGTTTATCAAGAGGAATGACATATAAATGTGCTGTTTCTGGTGTAACCTATGGGGGGGGTAAGGCTGTAATCATTGGCGATCCGAAAAAAGAAAAATCAGATGAATTGTTTCAAGCATTTGGAACGTTTATTGAGACATTAAAAGGCAGATATTACACTGGAACTGATGTTGGTACAGTGGGGATGGACTTTGTTTCTGCTGCAAAACAAACAAAATATGTTGTAGGATTGCCTGAAGAATATGGTGGAAGTGGTAATTCTGCTGTTATTACTGCGTACGGTGTGTGGAAGGCGATGAAAGCTACTGCAAAAGAAAAGTTCGGAACCGATGAACTAACCGGGCTTACCATTGCTATTCAAGGGATTGGAAAGGTGGGACGACACCTAACCCAAATATTGATTGAAGAAGGTGCTAAACTAGTCGTAACTGATATCTTTAAAGATAATGTTTTAAACATTACTGAATTATACCCAGATGTTCAGGTTGTTGAACCAAATCAAATTTATGATGTTCAGTGTGATATTTTCTCACCTAATGCTCTAGGTGCAGTAATTAATGATGATACAATTCCACGGTTTAGATGTAAAGCAATTGTTGGAGCAGCCAATAATGTGTTAGCAGAAGAAAGACACGGTTTAGATCTACATCAACGTGAAATTTTGTATGCTCCAGATTATGTAGCCAATGCCGGTGGGCTAATTCAAGTCGCAGATGAATTACATGGTTATAATAAAGAGAGGGCATTTAGAAATGCGAGTTTGATCTATAACACATTAGAGCAAATTTATAATATATCTAAAGAACAAAATATCCCAACCAATCAAGCGGCCAATCTCTTAGTGGAAAAGAAAATTGAAACAATCCGTTTGATTCAAAGTAAATTTGTCGGTTAAAGGATTTACTATTTATAATTAACTAATGGAGTTGTATGATTTAAAGGGGATCTATATCCCCTTTATTTTTTCGCCTAATTGACATTAATCACAATTTAAGGAGACATTTGTATCATGAAAAAAGGACCAACTGTTCTTTCAATAAATCCAGGATCCACCTCAACAAAATTTGCAATATATAAAGGAACTGATGTGATACTAAAACAAACTATAAAGCATCAGGATCGCGAAATATTAAACTTCCCAACGGTTTTTTCTCAAGCAGAATATCGACTAAACAATATAAAGAAATTCTTAACATTAGATCTGTTACAACAGTTAGACGCAATTGTAGGTAGAGGCGGATTTTTACATCCTCTTTCTAGTGGAACTTATCTTGTTAATAAAAAAATGATTGATGAACTAAAAAATGCTAAATATGGAGAACATGCCTCTAACCTTGGAGCCATTTTAGCCAACTTATTAGCTGAGGATTTAAAGATACCTGCATTTATCGTTGATCCAGTTGTTGTTGATGAATTAGAGGATGTAGCACGCCTTTCAGGGATTAATGAAATAGAAAGAAAAAGCCATGTGCATGCGTTGAATATAAAAGCAGTATCCTTAAAAGCAGCAGATATTTTAAATAAGCCATTAAATGAACTGAATTTTGTTGTTGCTCATCTAGGTGGTGGTATTTCTGTTGTGGCCCATAAAGCAGGGAAGTTAGTAGATGTGAATAATGCAAATGATGAAGGCCCATTTTCCCCTGAAAGAGCTGGTGGACTACCATCATATCAGTTAGTTAAACTATGTTATTCTGGGAAATATACAGAGCAGGAAATGTTAGATAAGTTAAGTAGAAAAGGTGGTCTTTACAGCTATTTAGGTAGTAAAGATATTATAGAAATTGAAAAGAAAATCGGGAATGGTGACATAAAGTCCAAGTTAGTATTAGAAAGCATGGTTTATCAAGTTGCAAAAGAGATAGGAGCAATGGCGACGGTTCTTAATGGAAAGGTAGATCGTATTGTATTAACCGGAGGAATTGCATTTTCCGATTTTATTACGAAAATGATTATAGAAAAAGTTAACTATTTAGCTCCTGTATTAATAATCCCTGGTGAGGAAGAACTTGAAGCGTTAGCAAATGGCGCATTACGGGTACTACAAGGTCAAGAACAACCTAAAATTTATTAACTTCCTTTACCAGATATTCACTATTGCAAAACCTGTCGAAAATGATAAAATAATAAAAGTCAGCTTTAGACAATATTCAACAAAAAACAAACTAATTGACATGATTCGACTGATGTGATATATTAGTTTATGTTGTTGACGAAAAATCACTTTCGAGAAATTGTTGACAAACATCATTGACTTATGATAAGATATTATTTGTCGCTGCGAGATGGTGACGCGAAATTGTTCTTTGAAAACTAAACAGTGTAATGCTAAGCGAGCCCTTCAATTTTATTGAAGGACAACAAACAAGCCAAGGATCGTCGATTAAGTTCGCAACATCCGTGTTGCAACATCGACGTTAGCACATCCATGTGCATATCAA
>DJVJ01000001.1 GCA_002441135.1 Caryophanales bacterium UBA6259
CCAATAAAGTGTTTGATATGCACATAGATGTGCTAACGTCGATGTTGCAACACGGATGTTGCGAACTTAATCGACGATCCTTGGCTTGTTTGTTTGTTGTCCTTCAATAAAATTGAAGGGCTCGCTTAGCATTACACTGTTTAGTTTTCAAAGAGCATGCACACAGGATGTGTGTACGCGACGTTTATCACAGGAAGTGATATCTCTTAGTCGCGATTCTTAGTCACCATCTCGCAGCGACAAATAATATCTTATCATAAATCAATAATGTTTGTCAATGTTTTTTTAAAACATTTTTCAACATTTGTATAATCAATGTTTAGTTATTAAGTCGTATCAGATTAATTATCTCCCGAAGCGACAAAGACTATAATAACAAATCGTTATAGTATTTGTCAATAACTTTGCTATAATTTAATTATACAATGGTTAACATAACTAAACGATGATAAAAATTTTCATTATGATAAGTGCAAGTATTCCTGGTATTCCTAGTATACCTGCAACTAGCGAGGTGATTAAGTTAATAGGAATATGTTGATTAAAGGTTTGTAACAATAGATTAAAAAGGAATAATCCAAACGCACCTACTCCTATATAAAATATTCCATACCAGGCTGATTTAACAATCTTAGTTAATGTTTGTCCAAAAAAAACAAATAAAATGACTCCAAAAAACAAAATAACTAAACCCCAAACAATGTCTATATTCTCCACTATACTCTTTCCCCCATTCTCTTTTGTTTATAAATCACATCGCTTTCATCCTCATAGCCCTGCCCGTATTCTTGCTTATACAGATTTAATAAATAGATATACTTTTTTTCAGCTGCCTTTATTTGATAAGTCATATATTCTATTGCTTCAGGATGAGTTAACTCATTAAACTGTGAGACAGCCAAATCCCATAAGCTTTTAGCGTGAAAAATTTCATCGACTAATAGCTCTTTATCTGTTTTTTTCTCGTAACTATTTGATTTCATATGAAATAAACAAAGCACACTCACCACTCCTTTACTTACTAAATATATAGTTAGTAAAGTGGACAAATATGCTTTTTTGCAATAAAAAAAGCAGGTTTCCCTGCTTATAGCTCTCTTCTTCCTTCTAATGCCTTGGTAATGGTAACTTCATCAGCATACTCCAAATCTCCACCCACAGGTAGTCCGTGAGCAATTCTTGTTACCTTTAAACCAAACGGCTTAACCAGCTTTGCAATATACATTGCTGTAGCTTCACCTTCAATGTTAGGATTGGTAGCTAAAATCAATTCCTTTACTTGTTCATCTTCTAATCGAATAAGCAATTCTTTAATTTTTAACTCCTCTGGGCCAATACCCTCCATCGGTGATATTACACCGTTTAGAACATGATATAATCCGTTAAACTCCCTTGTTCTTTCCATTGCGATTACATCTTTTGGGTCTTGAACAATACAAATAATGGATTGATCTCTCTTTTTATCACGACAAACATAGCACGGGTCTACGTCAGTAATATTTTGACAAGTAGAACAATAATGAAGGTCTCTTTTAGCATGCACCAAACTCTTGGCAATACTTAATACATCCTCTTCCTTCATCGTTAAGACATAAAATGCTAATCGCTGAGCAGTCTTAGGACCAATCCCAGGTAGTTTTGTAAATGAATCAATTAATTTAGAAATTGGTTCTGGATAGTGCATATATTCTCCTTCTAGAATAATCCTGGAATGTTAAGACCACCTGTAAATTTGCCTAAATCCTTTGAAGCTAATTCATCTGCTTTCTTTAAGGTTTCATTAATAGCAGTTAACACCAAGTCCTCAAGCATTTCTACGTCTTCAGGATCAACAGCATCTGGATTAATTTTTATACTTAAAATTTCTTTGTGACCATTCGCTGTAACAGTTACCATTCCACCACCAGTAGAAGCCTCAACTGTTTTGTTTTTAAGCTCCTCTTGTGCTTTCTCCATTTGTTTTTGCATTTTTTTCACTTGCTGCATCATTTGGTTCATGTTTTTCATATTAATATACCTCCTAATCTTTAATAACAATCATATCTTCACCAAAAAGCTCTATTGCTTTTGATACAATATCATCTTCTTGTTTAGAGCTATTGCTCTCTGCTTGCTGGGATGAAATACCTGCCTTTTCCTCGAATTGTTTCCAATCCTTTTTCATCACAGTAGAAATTTGTAGTCTTTTCCCTACGATTTCTTCTATAACTTGCTCTATCAGTTGGCGATTGGCAGGTTTTTCTGTTGTTATTCTATGCATATCATTTTTAAATGCAATGATTATTTCACTTGAAGTAGTTGCAACTGGTTCTCCATCTACCAACCAGGCATGGACCGTAATTTTTTCTTCCTTCACACGTTGTAAAATTACTGACCAGTTTTCTACAACCTGTTGAAGTTCATCTTCCACAAAATTCTTACTGAGCTTTTGCAAATTAGCAGTGTTATCTCGAGTTGCTTTTTTAACACTGGATTTTTGTGGTTTATCTTCTTCTTTAACCTGTAAATTCGATTGGTACGATCCTTCTTTTATTTTCTGTAAATGCTCCTCTAACAGCTTTAATTTATTTTTTAATTCCTTAAGCTCTTCTGCAATAACCCCATCCGATTCTTTTCTTCTATTTAAACCTGTAATTTTTATTAATGCTAGTTCTAATATGACTCTAGGCTGATTTGTCCACTTCATATCATTCAGATAGCGATTTAGAACTTCGATAATCTCGTAGAGTAGCTCTTCATTGTACATTTTAGCCGTCTCAGGAAAATCTTCATCTAAAAGTACTTTCTCTTGTAGATTCTCTAACATGGGTGCAGAGCGATATAGAAGCATATCTCGATAATAAAATAAAAAATCTTCTATAATTTTTTCTGGATCTTTACCATCTTCAATATAATCATGGATATTTTCAAGTACTAGATTCGTATTGCCTTCATAAACAGACTTTGCAAGATGTGAAAACAATTGATGTGATAATCTACCTGTAACTTTTAACACATCATCTAACGTAATATGGCCACCACTATATGAAAGAACTTGATCTAAAAGACTAAGTGCATCTCTCATTCCACCCTCTGCATGCTGCGAAACAAGGAGTAATGCATCCTCATTTATGGTATATCCCTCTTTTTCTACAATCCCTTCTAATCGATTAGCGATGGTAGAGCTTGAAATTCGTTTAAAATCAAAGCGTTGACATCGAGAGATAATAGTAGCTGGCAATTTATGTGGCTCTGTAGTTGCTAAAATAAATACAACATGTTCCGGCGGTTCCTCTAAGGTTTTTAAAAGAGCATTAAAGGCTTCTGTTGTTAACATGTGTACTTCATCAATAATATACACCTTATATTTCACCTGAGAAGGAGCGAACCTGACCTTTTCTCTTAAATCTCTAATCTCTTCTACTCCCCGATTAGAGGCAGCATCGATTTCAACTACTTCTAAAATGGAACCATCTGAAATCCCTTTGCAGGTACTACACTCATTACATGGTTCTTCTGAAGGGCCGTTTTCACAATTCACAGCCTTAGCAAAAATCTTGGCCGTACTTGTTTTTCCTGTTCCTCTTGGTCCATTAAAAAGATATGCATGTGAAAACCTTTGTTCCCTTAAAGAATTTTGTAAAGTTTTCGTTATATGTGTTTGACCTATAACATCTTGAAATGTTTTTGGACGCCAAGCACGATATAATGCCAAATAGGTCATTTGCTACACCTCAATCTTATTCATCTAATTTATTATACTAAGATTAAGTATGCATTTCAAAGTATATTCCTTAAATGAAGGTTATTTTTAGCCGAAAAAACCTTCTATAAGTTAGAAGGCTATTGGTCATTTATTTATATAAATACTATTTAAAGGGTAAATAAATCAGGAAGCTTGTACCAAAACCCTTGTTAGAAAGACGAATGCTTCCACCTAAATCATGAATGATTTTTTGACAAATAGAAAGACCTAACCCTGTTCCCTTTTCTTTTGTTGTAAAAAAAGGATCAAAAATTTTATCCATAATGTAATTAGGTATCCCTTCTCCTGTATCGTGAATGGTAATAACCACCTGTTGCTTCTCTTCATCCACATTAGAAGTGATAGTTAGAGTTCCTCCATCGGAAATGGCTTCAATTCCATTCTTTGCAATATTAAGGAAAACCTGCTTTAATAATTCGGTATCTGCAATTACTGCAGGCAGAATAGACACTAATTGATACTTTACATCCACATTTCGGAGCATTCCTTCATTTCGAATAATCGGTAGTATTTCTAACAATACCTTATTTGCATCAACCGATTGATACTTGATATCCTTTGGCTTGCTTAATAGCAGAATTTCATTAACCAATTTATTAATTCTTTCTATCTCAGAAAGCATAATTTCTGTATATTGATATTCGTTTGTAAAGTTATTTTCGGATAATACAGATCTTAGCATTTGTAAAAAACCCTTTATCGAAGTAAGAGGATTTCTTATTTCGTGCGCAGTACCTGCAGCAATTTGACCAATGGTTGCTAGACGGTCATTTTGTAATACCTGCTGTTCAAGAGAACGCAAATTGGTTACATCTTTAAAAATGACGTAAGCACCAACAATATTACCTACCTCGTCCTTAATCGTATTAGAATCCACTAATAAATCATATCTCTGATTATTAATGGACCAGATTGCAGCATGATTAGATACGGTAATTCCATTAATCAATGCCCTTTGAACAATCCGATGTTCATCAGGTACTCCTTTAAATACTTCGTCTATGGGGCGATTTAAGATATCTTGTTTGTTTACCTCTAATAATTTACTTGCTAAGGGGCTAATTTCTACCACATTTTGATCTTTGTCAATTACGAGTAATCCAATATTGGTCTCTGCAACAAAATTCTCAGCAAAACGTGAAAATAGACTTGGATAAACCAGTTTATGAATATCTAAAAAGCTAATCGCGATTAATTTTCCTGCATTCCAAATAATTACTTTACTTGTTTTCTGCTCACCTTGGGAATTTTTCCAAATTAATCTTGGAAGCTCTTCAGCAGTTGAACTTTTAAGACTCTCTAGAAGATCATTGTAATCACCATTATAATATATTAATTTGTGATAATGCTGATTGACTAACTCCTCAGCACTATAATCACACGCCCTTAATAATACTTGATTTACGTTAGTAATTGTTCCTTCTCTATTAATAATTAAATATCCGACTGGGGCATGGTGCATATAATTAAGAAATGTATCTAAATTTAACTCCAATTTAATAAGACCTTCATTATATGTAAAATTGTCCATTTTATCACCCCAAAAAGTGTAATTGATATAAAATTCTATATATATTGAAAAAATCCTTTAAACGGTTTAAAAAAAGACATCCATTGGATGTCTTTTATAAAAGGTGTCGTGCACCTATCATTGATTGATTCCGTATAAGCGTACTCATGTAGTTAGCTCGAGTCAGGCAACCCTACAACACACAGAAAATTCCACTTACCGCTGCTTCCTTCCGGACCTGACGGGGTT
>DJVJ01000045.1 GCA_002441135.1 Caryophanales bacterium UBA6259
ATTCACCACTTGCCATAGAAGCGACTAAGCTTTATGACGCACATATCGAGTACATGAGTGAAATGATTCAAAAATACGAAGGCGCACCCTTCAAGCTCCCTAACCTGCACCTAGTAACCTCTATAGAAGGCTCTATCGCACTGAACACCATGAAGGGCTGTAAGGTAATCATCTCTGCAAGTGGCATGTGCGAAGCAGGCAGAATCACGCACCATCTAAAACACAACCTATGGAAATCCAACACACACGTGATCTTTATCGGTTATCAAGGCGAAGAAACCTTGGGCAGACGCCTTCTCGACGGCGAAAAATCCGTTAAGATCATGGACTCAGACGTGATCGTCGCAGCAAGACTGCACGACCTACACGGTTTCTCTGGTCATGCAGATGAAGAAGGTCTATTAAGATGGGTCAATCAGATTCAAAACATCAAGAAGATCATCATCAACCACGGTGAAGAAGAATCAAGATTTGCTTTGAAGGAAAAGCTTGAAAGCGAAGGTGATTATGAGATTTTGATGCCTGAGATTGGGGATGGGTTTGAGTTGTAAGTTCAAATTCTTTTAGAATCAAGTGATTTCAAGTGATCAAGTGATTAAATGATTGATTGCAAGGTATTGAATATCGTAATTTTTGACTTTATTACCAACTGCACCAGCACCCAATAATAACGCTCTCCGGAGGACCGGTCCTCGCTTCACTGCGGAGCCTCCTATGAGTGTTATTATTGGATACTTGTGAAAGATGATTGATATCTAAAATTATAATTAATATGAGAGGCGAATAATGGATAATTTTGAATTAAACCAAAAAACAAGAATAATCATCGCAATTACATACTTACTTATATTGATTGCATTACTTTCAATTATCACCACTAATTTTAAAGATTTTTTATTTAATAGTACATCTGATTCAAAAATAATTTTTTTCACTGGCGCATTTTTACTTATATTAGGTAATTATCTTGTAGAACCATATTTTACTAAGCCTTCAGATTCTATTGTAAATTCACTTGCAGTAATAATTGCATTATTAGGAGTAAATAATAAGTCTTTACTATATGCTTATCATTTTTTACTTTATTATGCCATTTTCATTTTATTTGCTAGCATTTTAACTATACTTCTTAAAGATAGTAAAATTGGAAAAGCATTATATTATATTATTGAATTGGCCGGAAAATCAAAAGTGATTTTTTCGTTAGTATATTTATCTTCTGTATATTCATATTATGGTAATAAAGAGAATCTAGTGGAATTTGTAATGTTAATTGGATTTTGGTTCTTAATGTTATATGTTAAAATAATTGAAAAAATTGTTCAAAGAGTTAAAATTATCAAATCACTATTTGGTAAAGGTGACAGTGGTATCGAAGGACAACTTATTGGTTGTGATAATCCTAATCTTTATACTTTTGAAGTTGTAAACCCAAAACTTGATTTTAAATATGGTGATATTGTTTCATTAAAGATTAGAAATGATTTTTATGCTATAGGCATTGTCATTCATTCAAAAGATATGCTCTCCAAATCATGGATTGAGACATATTTATTAGAAGATCATAATGGCTTTATCGAATTAAAAAACAATAATAAAAATTTAAAGAACAATAGTATTTTTCAAAATAGTCAAGTAGTTAGAAAACTTGATTTTACTTCATTAGAAACTGACATTCAGCAGCGTATAATAAATAGTAACTTATATAAAAATATTAATAATTTTATCGGATATGTTTCTACAGGATCAGACATTAACACGATTAATTTTACAATATTAAGAGATGAGTTTAAATTATCTGAGGGAATCATTGTTGAAACCTGTATTCATAATAATGCAACCTTGTTTCAAGTAATCAATGGAGTTACACATAGAGAAAATTTGGAACTGCATGATAAACACGGATACTTAATAGGTATTGCAAGAAAGCTTGGAATTTATAATACTCAAAACAATGAACTTGAAGCAAGTAAGTGGGTTCCGAATATGTATGAACCAGTATTTGCTATGGTTCATGATATTGAAAATGATACCGAACTAGATGAAATATCAAAATCCAGTATCGGAAGATTGCCAAATAGTAAGTATAAAATTCCTATTAAGGATATTAATTCAATCGTCACACATAATACGGCCATTTTAGGAATTTTAGGAATTGGAAAATCTTGTTTAGCATTTGAACTAATCTCTAAAGTTATTTTCAAAGATATAAAAGTTATAATCATTGATATAACAAATCAATACGGTAATATTGATACAGGTTTGCCAACATATGTAGACAAAGATTTAATAAAGTACTCTATCAATGAGGTTAACAAAAGTTCTTTACGAGAGTCTAAGAACAATAAAGGTAATTCAAGTACATTTTCAGAGTGGGGTAATGAATCAATCTATAAGAAAATCTTAGATGATGAAATAAAAGCCTTTTTTGAAGATGAAATAAATCCTAAGAAAGTATTTATACTCAATCCAGATTGGCATCCAGTTACAAAAGCAGCCTCAAAGTTTAGCATTACTGAATGTGTCGATTTGACAGTTGCTGAAAAAACAAGAATTATTTCGGAAAGATTATTCATTTACTTGATGTCAAAGGGAGAAACAACAGATGCAAGAGCATGGTTAGTATATGAAGAAGCACATTCATTAGTTCCTGAATGGAACTCAGTTGCAAATGAGGGTGATAAAACTGCTACCAATGGAACAAGCAAGGTAATTTTACAGGGGAGAAAATACGGGCTTGGTTGTTTATTAATTACTCAAAGAACTGCTAATATTAGCAAGAGTATTTTAAATCAATGTAATACTATTTTTGCGCTTCGTGTATTTGATGACACTGGTAAATCATTTTTAGAAAATTATATTGGTAAAGACTATTCTGAAACGTTACCAACTTTAGAAGAAAGACATGCTATAGCGATTGGAAAAGGGTTAAGATTGAAACAACCTGTTATTTTGAATTTGAATGATAAGAAATATTTTGACATAAATAAAGATAAATAATTTACTAAAATTAAACAGCTTTTTTTATATTCCTTTTTTATTCGCAAGTCTTGTGAAGGCAATCAATACATCACTTTTACCTTTATGTGTTAAATGGAAATAACATCGAAAACTTCTTCAGCTTTATATGAAGTTTTAAAAATTAGCAAAACAAACACAAAAGGAGATGCCATAATCTATTCGCATAGATTACACCATCTCCTTAATTTTTGTCTAAATTAATTCAGTTACATAGCCCTTAGACGACCAATTACTTTCTACGCTTAGCGATTGTGAGTAGTAAGCCGAGTGCCATGCTTAGGTACGCTGCGACGAGTACGCGGTATTCTGGTGGCAAAAGGAATGTGATCGTGTGTGCTGGGATCCAGAAGAATGGGATTGTTTTCATTAGGACAAATGAGATAAATCCTTTCCAGTCTATTCGATCGACAACCATTGCGATGGTTGGTTTTTTGCCTTCACCGTATTTAAGATCGAGATACGTGTCTGTAAATCTGTGGAATGCCATAAACGTCGGTGCAAATGTCATGTTCATTAAGAAACTTGTGAAAAATGCAAATGCAAGCTTTGAATCGCCTCCTGGTAATAAACCCTTTCCAAGTGCGCTGGTTACGCCACCTGAGAAGATAGAGAAGATCAAGGTGATGACCATACCAAGGA
>DJVJ01000010.1 GCA_002441135.1 Caryophanales bacterium UBA6259
GAAAACCCATAATCTGTATAAGTTTCTGAGGACCCAGTGTAACTATGATAGATTAATCAAACTAAAACCTGACAAACTTTCCTTTTCCCCATCCATGCTGCTTTTTTTGAAGAACAAATAACCGATGATAAATGAAGTAATTGAGCTGAAACTCAATTTCTTCCTTTTTTCAATACCTCCAATTGTATACCGGTGTATCAACGGTTCCAGTAGACGTATTGGGAGAAGTAAAGATACGATTTTCACCACTTTCCCATATAACATTTCCATTACTGTCTTTTTTAATAAACTTAAACTCAAAGGTTGTTCCCATTGGAACACTTACTGGCAGGAACCATTCAGGATAATTGGGACACATCATTGCTTCTGTCGACATGGCAGGATCCCAGCCTCCTAGTTCTGGCAAGTTCCCAACAATATGAATATTTTGTCCCCATTCCGTTGATGCATTTACTTTAAATATTACCTGAACCAGATCACCAGATAACACATGATAGCGGAAAGAATTACTGGTATAGTTTCCCTTTATTACTGTAATGCTCTTAATCCCCGGCGTATTGGGAACAACGGCAGTAATCATTTCATCACTGTTGGACACCACTTGAGCCGGTGTTGTATCAAATTTAACCGTTACATTTCCTCCAAGACCAGTACCATAAATATAAACTAGATTACCTGGACGACCCATTGTAGAAATGACATTGCCTATCCTTGGAATTTCTGTCCCCAGTGAAGGATTATAGGCCCAAACGTTTACTTCTCCTCCCGATAGGGTAAAGCCTTTAATCTTATGCTGACCATTTTCCTCCACCACCGTCATGGATTTTCCGTATAGTAATCCCTCTAGTACGTCCTGATAGGTTCCTACAGGCAGTGTAGTTTTTAAATCCGGTACAGCAAAACTTCTATCGGGTTGTCGATTTACGGCAACAATTACTTGCTTGTCATAAAATTGCCGTTTGAAGACTAATACATCATCTGTACTGTAAAGTATTTCTGTCGTACCGTAGGCAACAGCTTCATTGCTTCTTCTCAAATCGGAAAGTTTGCGAATCAGCTTATAAGCTGTTGTGGTTTGATCAAAGGAAGTTGATGTCTGCATGAACATTCTTCCGGCAATATCACTGGCATCTGCAGGATATAAGTACTGTTCGGTACCATAGTATATATTAGGTGTCCCACGGGATGTCATCAAGACTGCCAACGCTGCATGATAAGGTTTGTCATTTGGCTGTATATACCTAAACCGGGTTACATCATGATTATCGATAAAGGTAACCGCTTGATTTTCATAAATATAATCGTTACTGGTTTTTATCATCATTTCACCAAAGTCTTTCATGGTTTCAGAAAAATAACCAAAAGTATTGGTCGCTGCACGATAGTATTCAAAATCTAAATTATTAACCCCAGTTCGATCAGGGAAGGTACGATATTCTTCATATTTAGGATCTGGACGTCCGATAAAAAATTCTCCAAAATGAGTAATAGGCCCCCCTGGTGCAGAATCAATCGCATCTTTAAACCCTTGAACAAAAGCTGGATTCATATGAAGAGTTGCGTCATGACGTATACCATCTATACCTTTTGATTTCCAGAATATTAAAGCTTTTTCTAGATATTCCACCACCACGGAATTCTCCTGGGAATAATCCGCCAGCGAACCCAAATCCTTATGGCGATACCCAAATCTGGTATTATCATCTCCTCGATCCCCTAACCCGTGGAAAAAACCATGAATATCATTGTGAGGATCAGCCAATAGATTTTCAACTATTCCGTCTCCGTTATAATCCACCGGATTCCCATTGCTGTCAAATACGTAGTTTCCATTTTCATCTTTGTCAGGTTCGTACAATCTTCCATCTTCCGGCTGATAGTTTAATGTAGGATTTTGCCACCTACTACTATGATTGGATACAAAGTCAATAACCAGTTTTATTCCGTTACTGTGGAGAGCATCTCGCAGTGCAATAAAATCCTGCATTTCTCCGAAATGTTTATTAGTAGCAAAATAGTTTCTAGCATGATATCCGTGAAAACTGGTCCACCTGTCGACGCTGCCGTCCGGATGATAATCTTCAATCACCGTATCACGATTGGCATAAGGAGCAGAAATCCAAACTGCTGTAATGCCCATTTCCTTTAAATAAGGAATTTTCTCAATAATTCCCTTCCAATCGCCTCCCTGATACAGCTTCAAGTCACTTCCTGTTCCGTCAAAAAGTGTAGGATCGAAACCTGGAGGAATATTGTTTGATGGATCACCATCATAAAACCGATCTGTAATAATTTGATAAATGGTATCCTTTGGCGTTACAGGACCTAATCCTCCAGTACTCGTGGCTTCGACAGCAACCGGCTGAAGATTGAAAGAGAAAGCCAGCAGTATTATCACAGCCACTAAAACACTTAATCTTTTTTTCTTAATTAAAGCAGCCACAGGTTATCCCCCTATTTCAATATTTNNCTTTAATAAATTAATAAAACATTCTTCAGCAAGCAACAGCTACGCCAATCAACTTTTATGGGTATTTAGCCTTATATTAATTTTTAGAGTATCTTCTGATTTCATTGCTATATAGCTTTGACAATGTCTCAGACGCTCTAGCTTCTACTTGTAGAACCTATTTATGCTATAGACTACTACTTCATTTTTTATGATAGTTTTCAACCTGTTCCCAAGTATTTTTAGATTTTTACTGCTCCCTTTGTTAGTCCCTCCACAATATGTTTCTGGAGGTAGACAAACAACAAAGTAATAGGAATAGCTACCAATACGGCTCCGGCTGCAAAAAGAGTAAATTTTGTATTGTGTTGGTGGACAGCCATGTCATATAATCCCATTGCCAGGGTTTTTTTGTCAGCACTGCGAAGAATTAATTTCGGTAGCACAAAATCCATCCATGGTCCAGTAAAGTTGGTTAAAGCTATGAAGGTAATAATGGGTTTTGCTAGGGGTAAAATAATTTTATAAAATATTGTAAAGTTGGATGCTCCGTCAATTTTTGCGGCTTCGTCCATACTGCGGGGAATCCCGTCAAAATACCCTTTTGCCACCCAGGTATTATAAGGTATTTGGCCAGTAGCATAAACAAGAATTAATCCAAGATGAGTATCCAGTAATCCTAGTTGTAGTAATAATACATAAATAGCAGTCATAGCTAAAAAGCTTGGAAACATTTGAAGTACCAATATTGTCATTAGCATGGACTTCCTACCCATAAATCGATATCGAGAAAAAACATAGGCAGTGCTTGTAGATAAAAATACCGACACAATCATATTAGCTGTTGCAATTTTAAGTGTATTCTTATACCATAAAGGAAAATCAGAATTAGTAAGTAAAGTCTTATAATGAACTAAGCTAGGATTTTTAGGAATTAATGTAGAACTAAACAAAGTATCTCCTGGGTTAAGAGAAGAACCAATTATCCAAATTATAGGAATTATTACAATAAAAGAAAGAGTTATAAGAAGTATATAAATAATCATTTTGCGTATAAAATCTAAGAAAGTATTTTTTTTCTTTTTGTTTCCCATATTTGACTCACCCAATCCTCCAACAAGCTTTTTTCTCATTGTATTAAGTCCTCCTCCCTAAAGGACTTTGTCCTACTAAAGGTGAAAGCAGAAATAGTTGCGACAACAATAAACATAATAATTGATATAACAGCAGCCATATTATATTGATTTTGTTCCAAAGTTAATTTGTAAATCCAAGAAATTAAAATATCTGTGTGTCCCGCATATCTATATGCAGGATTTGCAGGCCCACCACTAGTCAAGAGATATATCATTGTAAAATTGTTAAAATTATGTGTGAAACTCAAAATTAATAAAGGCATTGTAGCGTGCAATACCAACGGCAAAGTAATTTTTCGGAATTTTTGATATGGAGTAGCTCCATCTATATCTGCAGCTTCATATAAATCACCAGGAATATTAGTTAAAGTTCCTGACATTAGAGCCATAAAATACGGAGCTCCAAGCCAGATATTTACTAAAATGAGAACAACTTTCGCCATTGTAGGATTTGTAAGCCACGGCATACGTTCAAACCCAAGTTTTACTAAAAAATTATTGACTGGACCTAACCCTGTAAACATCAATCTCATAGTTAAAATCGAAATAAAACCAGGTATTGCATAAGGTAAAATATAGATTGTTCTCCAAAACTTTTTTAGTTGAACATCTCCAGAATTAACTAATAAAGCCAACAACAACCCACCGAAATAACTAGTTAATGAAGCCAGTAAAGCCCAAATAATAGTCCATATTCCTACTCCAATAAAAGTATTTTTCCATATTTTTAAATTTAGTAAATTTTTAAAATTTGTAACCCCAACCCAATCTACCAAGTTCCTGGGAGGCAAATGATTAGGAGCAGAATAATTAGTAAAGGCAATGAAAATAGTAAATAAAATTGGCAATAAAGTAAAAAACAATATTAAAACAAATGCTGGACTTAAGGAAAGATAAGGGAAATATTTATGAGAAACATATCTTACAAACTTTACTATACCCATCGGTTTTTCCCCTTGTTCTATCGCTTCTCCTGTTTTAAAAGCATCTATAATATTTAATACATAGATAAGTATAATCAATAATGTAACTAAAACAGCTATAATCCCTTGTATCAATAAAAATATAGAATGGTCTCCCTCTGCAATCCCATTTACATAGTGTAAAGGCTGTTCCCCTAATGTTATAAGCCCCCAATAAGCATAGCGAAAATACGGAATATTAATGAGAACAATGATATTAACAATAGCAAATAAAATCCCTTTAGCAATTTCACGATTGTATAATTGTCCGAGTCCCATAAACAATATAGAAAGTAACGCCGCTCTTTTAGATCTTTTCATACTGGTCCCTCCAATTTTTCTAAAAAGATCTAGCCATTCGCAATTGCAAATGACTAGATCTTTAAAAAATTATTGTATGGCAATTGCATCTTTTATTGTCTGAACGGCCTCATCCAATGCTTTTTGCGGATCTACACCGTCATTCCACATAACTTGGAACGCCCTAGCATATGGCTCCCAGACAACTCCCATTTGAGGAATTGAAGGCATAGGCACGGCAAATTGTGCCTGTTCAAGGAAAGGTGCTGCATATGGATCGTTTTTAATAATATCTGCATCCATTAACGACTTCATTGGCGGAATCTGCTTTGTAATTTCATAGCGCTTTAGTAGCATTTCTTCTGAAGTAATAAAATCAGCAAATAATTTTGCAGCTTTAGGATACTTAGTATAAGCACTTACAAACATAGTACGAACACCAGAAAAACTCGCGGGATGCTTGTCATTCGGCAACAACGGAAGGGGAGCTATACCAAAATTCACACCTGCTTCTTGATAACCTCTTACTGCCCATGGTCCGTTAATTATCATAGCAGCCTTTCCTTCCTTGAACATACCATCCATAACTTGATAATTGGTATCATCAGTCTTTAATGGTAAAATCTCTTTAAGGGAAACTAAAAATTTAGCTCCTTCAACTGCTTCCTTGGAATTTAAACCTATATCATCCTTATTGGTTCCTCCATCGCCAAAAACATAGCCACCATATCCTGCTATAAAACTATGAGAAAAATAAGCATTGCCTACATCCCACATAAATGCGAATTGATTTTTTGCAGGATTATTAAATTCTTTAGCAAATTTGATAAGATCTTCATAAGTTTTGGGTGGTTCTTTTACATAATCCTTGTTATAAAAAAGTGCATAAGTTTCAATTCCTGTTGGATAACCATATACAACGCCTTGATATGAAACGGCATCTACTGCTCCCTGCATAAATTCATTTCGAATTCGATCTGCAAAAATATCATTTGGTTGAATTAAACCTGAAACTACTAATTCTCCTGTGTGGTCATGAGGTGCCGCAAATACATCAGCACCAATGCCTGCAGGGCCATCAGTAGCTAATCTTCCACGTGCATCAGTATGAGTAACAGGCTCATATACTACTTCAACACCATATTTTTCAGTAAATTTTTTTGCTGCATACTGAATGAATTCTCCCTCTGGACCTTCACTTTCCCATACAAGCAATTTTGCACCTGGCTCAGGTTTTAACTCNNCCACAACCTGTTAAAGCAGCTGACAAAGCAAATACCATCACAGTCAATAAAGCAATTATTTTTGTGTACTTCTTCATACAAATCCTCCTCTTAATTTTTAATTTTATTATAATTTTGGGAAAAACCCAAAATCTTATTTCACTCTTACATTAGTCCATATACTGACACTGTCTTTAGGTAAAGTTATACTTAAAATGTTGTTTTCACTATTTCTTCTTTCAACTTTTAAATTAACTCCTTCTAATAAACCCTTTAAATAATCGCTGTATTTGCCTTTTCGAAGAGAAGTCTCTATATTTTTTACAGTAGTCTCTTCTCCTTTATTTATTGCAACTACAACTATATCTTTGCCATATTGCCTCTCATAGATATAAACATCATCGCTAACATATCTTGCTACAGTCTTCCCATTTTCTCATCACTTTCCCCCTTACACTTTTAATACCATAATATTACAGCAATCGCTTTCCTGAAGTGCAATTAAAAAAGAGCAAAATAGAAAATTTCATTGCAATCGCTTGCGCTATCGTTTCAATAATATTGTATATCTTATTTAGACGAATGTCAATAGATTTTTTTGTACAAGATGGACTAAAAATTAAACTTAACTTATCAAATCTACAATAATCTCTGCAAGCTTTTGCTCATCATGCCTTATATATTCCTGCTTTACAGTTACCAAGTCTTCTTCAACAACTTTTATACCCATTTTTTCTATCTCCTCTTTGTCATATTTCACGGGCTCAGATAAATCTCTTATATAGCGCTGCCTGTACTCCTCAGGGATTTCACCTTTGTTCACAATCACATAGTCCAAAGACTTAAGCCCATGGTCAAAAAGAGCCTTTATATGGTCAGTAGCAGTATACCCCAAAGTCTCACCCGGCTGTGTCATTATATTACATACATATATTTTTATGGCTTTAGATGTTTCAATAGCATCACAAATTCCATCTACCAAAAGGTTCGGAATAACACTTGTATACAAACTCCCCGGCCCTAACACTATCGCCTCGGCATTCAATATATCCACTAAAACTTCTTCAAAAGGAGCAGCAGGAGAAGGTTCCAAATATATTCTCTTTATTCTGCTGTTTTCTTTTTGCTGTATCTCAGGTATTTTGGACTCTCCTCTTATAATAGTACCATTTTCCAGCTCAGCGACAAGTCTCACATCTTCCACTGTAACAGGCAAAACCTTTCCTGACACAGCTAATACTTCACTCATCCTCTTGACAGCCTCTTCAAAACTGTTAGAAATTCCTATCATTGCAGCCAAAAACAAATTTCCAAAACTCTGCCCCTTTAACATCCCCTCTGTAAATCTGTACTGGAGAAGCTGTTCCATTGTAGGCTCTGTGTTTGCCA
>DJVJ01000022.1 GCA_002441135.1 Caryophanales bacterium UBA6259
TTGTTCTTCTGTTGCCATAAGCCCTTGTATACTAAAAGTATCTTAGTATACTCTCCTTTCTGTTATTTTAATATAATAGTATTAGTGACATTGTGGAGTATTTCATTTTACCTTACAGCTCGACTGTTTTTTGGAGGGTATAACCACAACTAGTATTGATAACAGGAATTAGCTGGTTAACCTACGAGGTTTTATTTACAAGGTAATGACTTTATTAGTTTGTGGTTTAACACGCAGTGTTAAATAAGATATTAGGAGGAATATCATGATCTACGTCGGTATTGATGCAGCTTCTAAGAAGCACGACTTTACAATCATGAATGCAAATGGTGAGGTTATTGTTAAGCCCACTACCATCAGTAATGATCAAGCTGGATTTAAAAAGCTCCATACAGAAATCGCTTCCCATACAGAGCTTCTAAATGAAGTGTGTATAGGGATCGAGGAAACAGGAATCTACGCCAAGAACCTGTTATCCTTTCTGCATGCTAGCGGATTCAAAGTATTCAGCCTCAACCCATTGCTAACATCTTTTAGCCAAAAATCTATTTCGCTTCGAAAGACGAAAACAGATAAGATCGATGCTTTAGCCATCTGTAGATACATTAGGCTTAATCACATGATTCTCAACCCCTATACACCTACATTATATAATTTTGATGAGCTAAAGTCACTATCAAGAATTCGTTTCGATAAGCTTAAAACCCTGTCACGAGCGAAATGTGAATATACTCGGTTACTGACAATGATGTTCCCTGAGTTCATACGGCATTATGACCAACACTCTAAATGGGCCAAGGAACTATTTGAAAAATACCCGACACCGGCTCATATTGCTAGGATGCACAACGATACTCTGTGTGCTATCCTGCGTGTTAAAGGCAATAGACTGGAAGCTGCTAGTCATATCAAGGCTCTTGCCAAGGAAAGTATTGGAAAGGTCTCTGCTACCCAGCAACTTCTTTTAACCTCTGCCCTTGATGACATCAGACACTATGAGTCACAACTTGATATCATCGATAAAGCAATTGATGAGATTATGAAGGATTTTGAATTCATCAAATCAATTCCTGGTATTGCAAACACTACAGGTGCCATGATTCTTGGCGAAATTGGTCATATTGACAGATTTAAGAGTGCTTCTAGCTTACTAGCCTTCGCAGGCCTTGATCCCTCTGTACTTGAATCTGGCGAGTTTCAAAGTAAACGGTCACGAATATCAAAAAGAGGGTCCGCATATCTAAGATCTGCTCTCTTTACTGCAACCAGGGTTGCATGTGTTGGAAAAGGAAAAGACAACAAATTTCGAGATAAATATCATAAGAAAATGGCTCAAAATAAACATCATAACGCTGCTGTTTGCGCTGTTGCTAAAAATATGGTTAACACTATTTTCAAAATGTTGAATACTGGAGAATACTTCTCTTACAGCTACTAAAAGCTAAATATATCAAGTTTGGGTTATTGACCCCTTATTTGTCATGCAATTTTTTAAGAATGTTCAAAAACAATAAATTTTCAACTTTTTCTAATAATCACCTTGACTTTTTAATAGCTGGCTCCATAAGTTTCTCTAAGCAATGAACTGATGTCCTTTGCAAAATTAGTGCGATTATCTACCATTGTTAGCAAAATACCATCAATCTTTAGTTTTGTGTTAATTTGCTTTCGTACCTTACCAATGGTCTGTAAAAGTTGTTCTAAGCCTTTTGCGGGTAGATACTGCGCCTGCACTGGTATGATTACACTGTCAGCAGCAGCTAGAGCATTAACCGTCAGCATACCTAATGAGGGCATACAATCCAAAAGAATAAAGTCATACTGCTTTTTTACTGTATCGAGATACTGTTTTAAGATAGTTTCCCTACTCATAGCATTTACAAGTGATACCTCCATGCCAGATAGTTCAATGTTAGCAGGGAGTAAATCTACATTTTCCTCGTGCCTTAAAATTCCCTCCTTCATATCAATGGGTGTATCTGTAATTACCTTACCCATAACAGTAGCAAGTGTGCTGGAAATAGCGTCTGGTTGGGAGTGTCCTAAACTAATAGACAGACTGCCTTGGGGGTCACAGTCTGCAAGCAAGACTTTCTTTCCCTCCCGTGCAAGTCCTATGCCTAGATTGGCACAAGTAGTGGTTTTGCCTACGCCGCCCTTTTGGTTTGCAATTGCGATTACTTTTGCGTTCAATTTTGTTCCTCCTTTCGATTTTTGGCATAAAAAAACCGCTTACTTTGAAGTAAACGGTTTTTTTATTTGTTATTAAGATACTTTCATTAGTTCAGAAAAATCAAAAAAGATATGTAGTAGTTCTACTACTTTTGTGGACAAAGAATATGCACTAGCGTACTCATATAATCCCGCTGATAAATCAGATTTCCCAGTAACAAAAGCTCCATGAGATTTAGATCCAAATTTTTTTACATCAATTTCAGAAATTTTTCTCGTATTATCATCAATACTAATATTTTGCACAACAAAACCAAACATAATATTTCTGCCATGATGAGATGGATATTTTGGTGGTTCTTCTACAAAACGACTTATACCTTCATCTACATATTTGTTATTAAGATTCGAACTACCATCAATACGTTTGCACTCTATAATATAGTAATCTTCTTTGTCTTTATTGAGCCAATAATTATTTGATGTAACTCGAATATCGCACCGTCCTATATACATATCAGTTGTATCATCATACGTCTCTGGTGTTTCAATTTGAAAGGAAATCGGGAATCCATCGCACCCTAATTTTTCTAATACAGCGTTATTATCTAAATAATATTTAAATAAATGGTTTTGAATGCTAACTTCATGATTTCTTATTTTTCTATCTGTTGAAATGCACGTTGCTTTCATCAGGCAACAACATTTTTCGAGTGTTTCTACAGTATGTTCAAAAAAACCACGCTGAAAATCTATATTTAAAGATTGTTGTTTAAATCCCCCCATTATCTTTCACCTCCCGAATTATCCATTAGTTGTTCAATAATATCGGAAAGGTCTATTTGTGCTATTGCCGGATGCCAATACTTATAGCAGTTTGGTTTAATAATGAAAAAGGAGTTTTCTCTAAAATATATAACATCTTTCTGCTGATGGAATTTATCGTTATAAGAAAATACACAGAATTTTGTTAGAAGTTCTTTATTTTCATCAATGTTTTCAATAAATTCTGTAGAGCATTCCGATTTTCCATCCAAAACAAAAAGTTCCAATATAGAAAACTTATTCAATACATTTTGATAAAGATTTATCTTTATATGTTTTCCAGTGCGGCTATAAATAGCATTGAACTGTTTTTCAAAGCACTTGCTATATTGTAATAGATCTTTGCTAGACACTTTCCTATAAACATCTTCAGGATTTGTATTGGTTAGTTCTGGAATTTGAATATTTATTGCATAATCAATAAACACGTTGTTTTCTAATCCAAAACCTTGTAAAACCAAAAGGTCGAGATTTTTAACCTCAGTTTCCAAATCCACGAACTTTAAATTAAGACTTTTGCTTTTTTCTGTATGAATATAATCAACTTTTTCTGAAACTTCTTGTAAAAAAATATAGGGGTATTGCAAGACTTCTCCCATAAAACGCTGTTCTCGTTCAATCCCTACAGAAGTACCCAACATGAGATTTAAATACGCGTATAATGAGGAATTGAGTAATCCCGTAAGATTCATAAAAAATGATTTTTGTTCTTCGCATCCTTTGAAAATATACATCGTCTTTTTGCACACAAAAGCATCATTACTATATGCTGCTCTTAATTTATAGTTAGTGCAATTTATACCTGTTGGTATTAAAACATATGGTGGTTCAAATAATTCTCTGTCTCGTGGACGATGAATCTTACTCTTTGTAAATAGTGTAGTTTTATTTGAGTTTACAATAAAATGATCCACACCTTTTTTAGAATCAAGTAGTTTTTTATTAAGCAAGTGTGAAGCATCTAGCTTATCCCCATCTTGATATTCTACACCTGCACCTTTTATAACTGCTGGTTTTTGTTCTTCAACCGCTTCACTGATGGTAGGGAATTGATTTTGTAACTTCATTATTAATTGCAAGTCTTGTGAAAATCCATATACTATCGTTTTCCAAGCCCAATCATTCTTATACAATGTACTCTGCTGAATATGCTTAAAGTCATTTTTTTCAATCATGATGATGTTAAATAGCTTGAAAAAAATATTTGGTTTTAAAGAAATATACTCTATTATGTTTCCCAAATTATCATCACCAAAATAACTAAAAGAAATTATTACAGCCGGAGCATCCGCATTTTCAAAAACTAATTTTCTAACAGAAGACAGCTCAACAATATTGTGTATCTTAGTTCTTTCTAATAAAAATTTGCGAAATTTCTTTGATGGTTGTTTCTGGTTATAAAGTACTTTTGAATGCAGGATAAAACAACAAACCGTATTTGAATTACTAAAATCTTTGGCGCGGAAAATAAAACTTCTACATATCTCATTGTTTTGTTGCTTATCCTTATATCCATTGTCATTACAGTATTTTAAGTGCAGCCCAGTTTTAACATTTCCCCAAGGTGGATTCCCAATTATAAAATCGAAAGAAATGTCTTTTAATGTTGAAAGTTTTTCTTCATCAAAAAAATCACTAATAAATAAATTGGTGCCCTTCAAATTAGGCAATGTAAACGTAGATAGGGACTTCGGATCTTTATAATCCAATACAGTTAAATATAATGAAAATATTGTTACATCAATTGCCTCTTCATTTATATCAATCCCAAAAATATTGTCAGTCAAGAGAGATTTTAACATATCATCGTCTTCACAATACATTTGCCCCTGCAAATTTTCTTCTACTATTCTCCTATAGCTGTCCACCAAGAAAACACCTGAACCACACGCTGGGTCAAGTATAGTATATTTTGATTGTTTTTTCAGATGTCCTCCGATGGTCTTATCCAAGATATATTCTACAAGGTAGTTCGGTGTGTAAAAAGCATTATCGTTCTCTCGAGTTTCTCTCCCCAACAAAATTTCATAAATGTTGCTAATTAGTTCTACTGGAATAATATTAAAGTCGTACATTGAAAATAATGATAGTTGCCCGCAATTCATAGAAATAGTTCCTGATAAAAAATCTGTCAATAAATCAAATACATCTTGATTTAACTCGGGACTACTAATTTCGTCACCTAAATCAAATAAATTTCCATTAAACTTTGACTTTAGGTATTGAAATAATTTATAGATGGAATTCTTATCCCTTAAACAATTTAGTAACTCACCTTGTGCTTGCTCGACATCAGAAGTAAAATTCTGGTATGCTAAGTCAACTCCTCGGTCTATTAAAAATCGAATAAAAATTAATCTCAGAACAAGTTTCGTAGCGAAATTAACCTTATAAGTATTTTTCAACTCATTAGTTAAATAAGTAATGTTTGACAATAAAAATTTGTTTAACTTATCTATAGAATAGGTTTTCTCATACTTTGCCCAGAATAAGGGGCTAGTAATTTCCATATAAGAAAAATCAGTTGCAGTTGAACAGTCAGATAGGGAAAGTTCTGTAGCCTTTTCTAATGTGTAAGTGTCCATATCTAAAGCAGTTCCATTATATATTTTAACATTCTGCGAATCACAAAATATTGCAATAGGTATTTGAGCATTCCAAATTTGTTTACTAACTTTCTTGAAAGTACTCTCATTATATTGATTATCAAAGAAAAAAATGAAAGGTGCATCATCAACAAAATATATTGCATAAGGCTTAATCTCTAATACCAGCTTTGTAATATGTGTTGTATATAGGGCAGATCTAAACTCATTAAAATAAACTAGATTTTTAGAATTTATATATCCAAGTCCTTCAATTACAGAATCAATAGGTAATTTTCTTGATATCATCTCTAGTAAGCCTCCTTTCAAAGTTTATTAATTATATCTGTTTCGATAAAAAGTTTATAAGTTTCAATTTCCAAGGCATCCGCAATTTTTTGAACATTATCCAAAGCGATACTTCTTTTCTCTCGTTCTATTGCGCTTATATATGTTCTATGCAACCCAGCTTTTTCTGCAAAAGCCTCTTGCGAAAATCCTCTATCAACTCTATATTTTTTTACATTGTTCGCAAAAACTTTTACAATATCCATATTTCATATCACCTCAATTGTTATTGTATTCCAATGAATACAATGAGTCAACATACAATAAGTCACAATATCTCGATATCTACTAAGACACATTAACATAAGCACTCTGACTTTCATATACTTTCTAATATCATATCTAATTAATAATGATATTAATCATTTACATTTATACATAAAAAGTTGTCTACTCAATCTGAGCAAACAACTTTTTGCTTTCATATTCAGTTGGTTAAATAATTCTAAAATATTTCAGCGCATCTTTGATTGCTTCCACCTTTTCGATTGTTGGGTGTTTCCTTGGCTGCTTCAATTCTTCTACTGCATTAGGAGCATCATACATGGGTACTCCCAAATCTCTTTTAACTTCTGCGATATAAGCCGTATGCACATTGAAACCATACTTGCTTTCTATATATTCTTGGATCATCTTATAGGTAACTCTTTCGTTCGGTCTATAATCCTCAGCTTTTTCAACAATCTTGCCCACTGGAATTTTCCCTTCACCTTCTCCAAACTCCACATTTACGTTGATATGTGTATCTGCTTTTTTGTGGGAAAGAAGTACTACCGTCTCCACGTGCCTTGAG
>DJVJ01000035.1 GCA_002441135.1 Caryophanales bacterium UBA6259
CTTAACCGCTTGACCAACGGGCCATAATGGTGAGCCATACAGGATTCGAACCTGTGACACCCTGATTAAAAGTCAGGTGCTCTACCTGCTGAGCTAATGGCTCTTGAAAACACAAGTATTATAATATCATCTGAACAATAATTATGCAACTATTTTTTAATCTTTTTTCACAAAAAAATTGTATAACAAAATATAGCAAAAAGTCTGTCATGATCGACAGACTTTTTATTCATTATGCGAAAACCCCACGTATCATATTCGTTTGTTCACGATTTGGTCCAACTGAGAAAATTGCAATTGGGATTCCTGTCAATTGAGCTACTCTCTCGATATAGTGTCTTGCATTAACAGGTAAGTCATTTAAATTTCTTACTCCCGTTATATCTTCCGTCCAGCCTGGTAGTTCCTCGTATATTGGTTCACATTCCGCTAAAACATTTAAGTTTGCTGGGTAATTTTCTAATATTTCCCCGTTATAGCGGTAAGAAGTACAAATTTTAACAGTTTCTAAACCTGTTAAAACATCAATTGAATTTAGAGAAAGTTCTGTAATACCACTGACACGTCTAGCATGTCTAACTACCACACTATCAAACCAACCTACTCTTCTTGGTCTTCCTGTTGTAGTTCCATATTCTTTTCCTGTCTCTCTAATTAAATCACCAATTTCATTGTTTAATTCTGTTGGGAATGGGCCATCCCCTACTCTAGTCGTATAAGCTTTTGCTACTCCTACTACATGATTAATTTTAGTAGGGCCAACTCCAGAACCAATTGTAACTCCACCAGCAACTGGGTTAGAGGAGGTCACAAACGGATATGTTCCCTGGTCAATATCTAACATTACCCCTTGTGCTCCTTCAAACAATACACGTTTTCCATAATCTATAGCATCATTTAGTACTACGGAAGTATCAACAACATATTGCTTGAAAACTTCCTTGTACTGAATGTACTCTTCAAAAATATATTGAAGCTCAAAACCATCTGTTTCATAAAACTTTTCTAGTAATCGATTTTTTTCTTCTAAATTACGCAAAAGTTTTTTCTTAAATTCTTTCTCATCTAAAAGATCAGCAATTCGAATTCCGACTCTGGCCGCTTTATCCATATAAGCTGGGCCAATACCTTTTCCTGTTGTTCCAATCTTATTATTTCCTTTTCGTTCTTCTTCCATTTTATCTATTTTTACATGATAAGGCATTATTACATGAGCTCTGTCACTAATCCTTAAATTATCTGTACTTACACCATTTTCGTGTAAATAGTTTAATTCCTGAACCAATGCCTTTGGATCGATAACCATTCCATTTCCAATGACACAAATTTTATCGGAATAAAAGATACCTGAAGGAATTAAATGTAGCTTATATTTCTTTCCTCCAATTGTAATTGTATGTCCTGCGTTGTTTCCTCCTTGATAACGAGCTACAACTTCCGCTTTTTCTGCCAAATAATCTGTAATCTTTCCTTTGCCTTCGTCACCCCATTGAGACCCTACAACAACTACTGTAGACATAGAAAGCACCTCCAAAATTCACTTTATTCCATTAAATTAACACATAAGATAAGTTTAGCAACTTAAACTTTCCTTGTCAATCAAAATACGAACAATTTATTTAATTATTTATTTTACGTTCGTGTTTTTTCTTCTTTTTTCTTAGCTGTTTTTACTTTTTTATAATAAATAAAGGATAACCATTTTGGTTATCCTTGAGCTTCATTTCCCTCTTGTTCCATATTTTTTGCGTAATTTAAAAATTTATTATAATTTTTCACAAAAACCAATTCTACTTTACCAACAGGACCATTTCTTTGTTTACCGATAATGATTTCAATGATATCCTTCTTCTCTGTTTCTCGGTCATAATAATCTTCACGGTAAAGAAAGGCTACAATATCAGCGTCCTGCTCAATACTACCAGATTCACGAATATCAGAAAGCATTGGTCTTTTATCTTGTCTTTGCTCTACTGCACGACTAAGCTGTGACAAAGCAATAACTGGAACTTCTAGCTCTCTTGCAATTCCCTTAAGATGCCTCGAAATCTCAGAAATTTCCTGTTGTCGATTATCCGATTTTCCTCGGCCATGGATTAATTGTAAGTAATCAATTAAGATAAGTCCTAATCCTTCTTCTGCTTTAAGTCTACGAGCCTTTGCTCGAATATCATAAACAGTAATTCCCGGAGTATCATCAATATATATTGGTGCCTCAGAAAGAGTAGTCATTGCCATCGTTAGCTTTTTCCAGTCGTTCTCATCCATTTGCCCAGTTCGAAGCTTATGGGCGTCAATATTTCCTTCTGCAGAAATCATCCTTTGTACCAGCTGACTAGCGGCCATTTCCAAACTAAAAATGGCAACTGTTTGCTTTGCTCTAGCTGCTACATTTTGGGCTACATTTAAAGCAAATGCTGTTTTTCCAACACTGGGCCTAGCCGCTAATATAATTAAATCCGATCTTTGAAACCCTGAGGTCATCTTATCTAGGTCAGTAAAACCAGAAGGAATTCCTGTGATTTCCCCTTTATTACTATGAAGAAATTCGATTCGATCCAAGGTTTCTAATAGCACATTTTTAATAGGAATAAAATGATCGTGATGCTTCTTTTGAGAAAGCTCTAAAATTCTTTTTTCTGCATCACTGATAACTTCTTGAACATTTTCACTTCCTAAATACCCTGTGCTTGCGATTTCCGTTGCGGCTCTTATTAATCTTCGGAGAATTGATTTTTCCTCAACAATTTTTGCATAGTATTCTACATTGGCTGCTGTTGGGACAGTGTTAGCAAGGTCTGTAAGATATGCAACACCACCAGCTTCATCTAATATTTTCTTATTCTGTAAATTGGCTGTAATTGTAATTAAATCAATTGGCTCTCCAGATTCCGATAATTCTAGCATTGTTTTGTAGATTATTTGATGATTGGAACGATAGAAATCATCGGCTGCTAGAATATCTACGACTGTAATTAGCGCATCCTTATCTAAAAGAATTGCACCTAATACAGCTTGTTCTGCCTCTATATTTTGCGGAGGTATACGATCGAAAAATAACTCACTCATTATCTGAAACCCCTCTACCATTCATCTCTTCTATCTATTGTTTATTTTTCCTCTATTACCTGTACCTTTAATTTCGCTATAACTTCCTGATGTAACTTCACTGAGATATGAGTATACCCCAAATTACGAATAGGTTCATCCAACAATATTTTCCTCTTGTCCAATTTTATTTTTTCTTTCTTTAACAGCTCTTCTGCAATTTGCTTGGAAGTAACAGCTCCAAATAACCTTCCACCCTCACCAGCCTTTGCGGAGATAGAAACTGTTGTTTCTTCTAATTGTTTCGCAAGTTTTTTTGCGTCATCTAATTCTTTTTCTTTTCTTTTATCCTCACTAGCTTTAAAAGCTTCCATTTCTTTTACTGTTCCTGAGGTTGCTGGTCTAGCATACCCATTTGGTATTAAAAAGTTTTGAGCATATCCTTCTGCAACTTCTTTAATTTCTCCTTTTTTCCCTTTTCCTTTAACATCCTTTAAAAATACAACCTTCATATAATTAGTCCTCCTTCTTCTCTTATCTCTTGCAATACTTCTACTAGTCTTGCCTCTACTTCTTCAACAGTTGAATTTTGAATTTGAGCTGCTGCATTAGTAAGATGACCTCCACCACCCAGCTTCTCCATTATTACTTGAACATTAATTTGTCCAAGTGAGCGTGCACTTATTGCCACTACCCCATCGGTACGAACACTAATGACAAATGAAGCAAAGATTCCACTCATATTAAGTAATGTATCTGCAGCTTGGGCTATCAATAATTGCCCTAGCTTTTCTTCTGCTACCGCTATGGCAATATGATCAAACATAATTCTAGCTTTTTTTACCAGTTCAGCGCGTTGAATAAACTGATCCATATCTTCCTTTAAAAGTTTTTGAACCAGTCCAGGGTCTGCTCCCTTTCTCCTCAAAAATGCTGCTGCATCAAATGTTCTCGAACCAGTTCTAAAAGCAAATCCTTTTGTATCTACTACCATTCCCGCTAATAACGCTGTAGCTTCAATTGCTTCCATATTGAACTGATCTCCTTGATATTGCAGTAATTCAGTAACCAATTCACTAGTAGAGGATGCATATGGTTCAATATAGACTAAAACAGGATCAGCTACAATTTCTTCTCCTCTACGATGATGATCAATGATAACCACTCTTTCAACCTCATCGACTAAATTAGGAGCGATAGTTAATGATGGTTTATGTGTATCAATCATTACTAATATCGTTTTAGGAGTAATTAGATTTAAAGCTTTATCTGGCGTAATAAAATATTTTAATAACTCCTCATTTTTCTGAACCTCTTTTATCAAACGTTCGATGGATGGATTGCTTTCATCTAAAACGATATAACCCACCTTATTGTTTATTTGAACTGTCTTTAGCACACCCATAGAAGCACCTATTGCATCCATATCTGGTGTTTTATGACCCATTATTAATACATGATCACTTTCTTTAATTAGATCTCTCAATGCGTGAGAAATAACACGAGCTCTTACTCTTGTTCTTTTTTCTACTGCATTTGACTTACCGCCATAAAAGGTTAATCTATCTCCTGCCTTAACCGCAGCTTGATCTCCACCTCTACCTAAAGCAATATCCAAAGAAGATTGCGTCATCTCACCTAGCTCTGGTAAGGAATTCGCTCCAGCACCTATACCAATACTTAAAGTAATAGGGATTTTGTTTTCTGCCGTCATTTCCCGAACCACATCTAATATATCAAATCTCGTTTTTTCCAATTGCTCAAGCACTGCTTGATCTGTAATCATAAAAAATTTGTCTGCAGTATATCTTTTAAGATAAATTTGTAGACCCGCAGCCCAATCATTGATTGCCCCTGTTACATTAGTAATTAATAGGCTTCTATCCAACTCATTTAAACCTAAAGCAACCTCATCTAAATTATCGAGATGGATTATTCCAAAAACCGGCTTATTATTGTTATATAATTTTAATAATTGCTTGTATTTGGTAATATCTTGTAAATATAGTAATCTTTCATCCGAATAAATTTTAACTTCATAAACCTTTTTGTCATGCTCAAGCTCTACTGTGTCAACTCCATCTTTCCAAGCTAACCCAGGAAAAATATCGGTAATTTCTAAACCAATTAATGTATCTTCACTTTTGGTTATAGAATGTAAATATGGATTATACCATTCTATTTTTTTCTCCTCATCATAAAGCAGTATTCCAACAGGTAGATGCTGGAATGCCCCATTACCCGCCTTTTTCACTCTATAGGAAATTGTAGAGATATATTGATTTAATTCTTTGTCAAAAATACGTTCATCTTTGTAAGTAAAATAGATAAGTGCTGCCAAAACAAATAAAGCGAGGGCTCCTAATACCCATTGGAAAAAGAACAAAGCAATTACCAAAAGGGTACTAAATACAATATTTAAAAGTGTATATAAACCATGCCAACGATCAAAAAAGTTTTTCGGCATTTTCTCAGCCCCTAATTTTTTTTCTTATATCAAACGTCAAATCAACTAAACCTATAATATTAAATATTTGTCCCATCACAGGAATAATAAATATACTTATAACAGCAATAACTGGAATTTTTTTGCCAAGATTTTTATGATCTGCGTAATAAAATACAAAAGAAAGACCCTGTACTAATAAAATTAATTGTAGCAAAGGAGACAGGTTAAATGCAATCAACCGCAAAATCTCTAAGCTTGGATTCAGGAGAATGATGATAAGGGTAAGTAAATAATAATATACAATACTCTTAGGAAATCTCCAATCCTTAAATGGCGGAAAAGAAGGGATTTCTATTCTTAACCGCTTCATCATTTTAGTTGAAAAGAAATGTGTTAAAAACACACTTAAAACAGCAGATGCTATAAACAGAAAAGGAAGTAATAGCTCTAAATTATTAATAAATGTTCTATATGCTTCAAGCATTTCTAGAGATTGTTCATTATGGGTCATTCCAAGGTTATTAATCATGCCTTCTACTGCATTCATTGAAGCATTTAATGTTGCCTTCATATCACTTACAATATGTGTGTCAAATAAGTAATTCCCTAAAATAAGAAGGATTATATAGTTTACTAATGTCGTAATAACCCCACCTACAACAGCAGGCAATGGTGTAGACTTATGGTATAAATAACCCATCACGATTCCTACTGTCCCAGCGGAAATACCTAAAAACATTCCATAAATTTGGCCAATGAACACAGAAAGAATAGCGGAGGCAATGGTTACCCATAAACCCATCTTTATTCCTTGTCTATAGCTGTACACTACAAAGGGGATAGGCATTAAATATAATGTAATTATCCCAATTGGACTATATATGGTTAATAGTAGTAAGACTATAAATATTCCAGTGAAAAGTGCTCCTTCGACCATACCTCTTACATTATTCATATTGCACCTCTTTAGCGTCGTTTTATGTACTCTTGAAGTAGAGATAAATCACCATACCATTCTTCAACCTCGTGTCCTTCATTTAAATGATTATGCAGTTTTTCTTGAACGGCATGATCTAGTTGATGAAAAGGTACTCCAATTCTTCTTGAAAGTACATAAATTGACACAACTAAACTAGCCATACTATCTATAATATGAGACTCTTTACCAGAGATTAAACTTTTAAATAGTTTAGATACCTGTTCCACGATTTCTGCCTTTAACCATTCCATTACTTTTAGGTTTTTGGCAACATAAAAATTATTCTTGTCCAACTTATCTGTATTGTCCAACACGTTTCAACCCCTCCCCTAAAGATCTTATAAAGGAATACTTACCTATCTTATGATGATTTTAATTTCATACTATTCTTTATTCTTACTTCATTATTATAACAAAATCAACACCACTATTGTAAAACAGAAGAAAAAGAAAAGACAGAAGGTTTTCCCTCTGTCTTTTAATTTACTACTCCATTGTATATGGTAATAATGCTACGTGACGAGCACGTTTGATTGCGCTTGTTAACTGACGTTGATACTTAGCAGAAGTACCAGTTACACGGCGAGGTAAAATTTTACCACGCTCACTGATAAATTTCTTCAAAAGATCAATATCTTTATAATCGATATGTTCGATTTTATTTACAGTAAAGTAACACACTTTACGGCGTTTGCGTTGTTTGCGAGCCATTCTACTACCTCCTTTTTGAACAAATAACTAAAATGGTAAGTCGTCATCAGATATGTCGATAGGGCTACCATCATTGGCAAACGGATCTTCAAATCGGTCGTTATTACTACGTTGACGATCATCAGAGCTATTCTTAGTCCCTGACTCTAAGAAACGAACATTTTCAGCTACAACCTCAGTGACATACACCCTTTTTCCTTCATTGTTATCATAGCTTCTTGTTTGAATTTTGCCATCCACCGCTGCAAGTCTACCTTTTTTAAGGTAATTAGCAACATTTTCAGCTAATCCTCTCCAAGTGACAATATTAATAAAATCTGCTTCTCTTTGTCCTTGTTGATTGGTGAAGTTACGATCCACAGCTAAAGTAAAAGTAGTTACAGCCACTCCTGTTGGCGTATAGCGTAACTCCGGATCTTTCGTTAATCGACCAATTAAAATAACGCGATTTAACATCCAATTGCCCCCTCTACAAATTACTCTTCATTTTTAATAACTAGAAAACGAAGTACACCATCAGCAATTTTTAGATTACGCTCAAGCTCAGCAACTACATCTTGAGGAGAACGGAACTTCATTAAGAAGTAAAATCCTTCATTGATGTATTTAATTTCATATGCTAAGCGACGTTTACCCATTTCTTTAACTTCATCAACTTCGCCACCGTTTTTAGTTACAACGTTTTGGAACTTTTCTACTAATTCCTTCACGGCTTCTTGTTCAAGAGTTGGGCGTAAAATATACATAGCTTCGTAATTACGCATTAATCTTTCACCTCCTTTTGGACTTAAGGCCCCATTACAATGAATGAGACAAGGAGCGAGGTTATTTACTCGCATTTATTGATTATACCATGTACAAGTCTGAATATCAACTATGGTAATATTTACTCAAATTACTAAACATTAAATCTAAAATGCATAACGTCGCCATCTTTAACTAAATACTCTTTTCCTTCAAGACGAAGTAGCCCTAGCTCCTTGGCTTGATTGAATGAACCTGACTTGACTAAGTCTTCATAACCTACAACTTCTGCCCGTATAAAGCCACGTTCAAAGTCACTATGAATTACTCCAGCTGCTTGCGGTGCCTTTGTCCCCTTAGTAATAGTCCAAGCTCTTACTTCTTGTACTCCTGCAGTAAAATAGGTTTGTAAGCCTAAAAGGGAATACGCCGCTCTAATCAGTTTATCTAAACCAGATTCGTTTAACCCTAGTTCTTCAAGGAACATTTCCTTGTCTTCTCCATCAAGCTCAGCAATTTCTGATTCAACCTTTGCACTAATGACAATCACTTCAGAGCCTTCTTTTTTGGCATATTCCTGAACCTGTTTTACATATGGATTATCATCATAATTAGCAGCTTGCTCCTCGCTGACATTTGCAACATATAAAACTGGTTTTATGGTTAATAGATGCAAGTCGCGAACAACCAGCTTTTCTTCATCAGTAAACTCAATACTACGTGCAGGCTGCTCATTTTCTAATGCTTGTTGAACTTTTTGTAGTACTTCATATTCTAATTGATGCTTTTTGTCTCCACTTTTTAAGTTCTTTTTACCTTTTTCTAGACGTTTGTTCACAGACTCAAGATCTGCTAGGATTAGCTCCAGATTGATTACTTCTATATCATCCACTGGGTTAACCTTTCCAGATACATGTGTAATATTTTCATCTTGGAAGCAACGTACCACATGAGAAATTGCATCTACTTCCCTTATATGGGAAAGGAATTTATTACCTAAGCCTTCTCCTTTACTAGCACCTTTTACAAGGCCAGCAATATCAACAAATTCAAAGGCTGTTGGGACTACCCTTTTAGGATTTACAATTTCAGTTAATACCTTTAATCTTTCATCTGGTACTTCAACAACACCCACATTAGGATCTATTGTACAAAATGGATAATTGGCAGACTCGGCACCTGCTTGTGTTATTGCATTAAATAACGTTGATTTGCCTACATTAGGTAAGCCAACTATTCCTGTTGTTAATGGCATTTATTCCACTCCTTTTTCTAATCATCCGATATTATACTTATCACTTTGATTATTATATATAAACAAATGTTATGTGTACAAGTAGTTTCGGCTTTTGCAGGTCATTATATTTGTGAAAAGAAAAAAAACCACCTTCATTTGAAGGTGGTGAGTGGAAAAATCAGTTTTAAATTTAAATCTAAATTAGCTTACTGCTTTTTCAGATTTAGTTTCTTGGTTAGTTAAATGAAGACCTGTATTTGCTTTTACCAAAATTTCATCATATTTAGCAGGATCCTCTTTTTTCGCAGAAAGAATCGTACCAAGGAATGCTCCAATGAATCCTAATGGGATAGATACAATACCAGGGTTAGCCAACGGGAAAATAGGATTCCCTACAAGTATTGCTTTACCCGCTTCAGGAGCCCAAACATTAGGTCCAATTGCTACAAGCAATAATGCACTTACTAATCCTAGTACCATTCCAGTTACTGCTCCAGTTGTATTAAACTTCTTCCAGTAAATAGTGAAAAGAATTACTGGCAAATTCGCGCTCGCGGCTACCGCAAAAGCTAGTGCAACAAGGAATGCTACATTAAGTGATTGTGCAAATAATGCTAATATAATTGAAAGAACGGCTACTCCAACAGAAGCCCATCTAGCAGCAATCATTTGTTCCTTCTCCGTAGCTTTTCCACTTCGAATAATTTGACTATAAAAATCATGAGCAAATGCGGATGCAGCGGTTAAAACCAGTCCTGCAACTACTGCTAAAATTGTTGCAAAAGCTACAGCAGATACAAAGGCGAATAACATACTTCCACCTAATACATCTGCTAATAATGGTGCAGCCATATTACCAGCAGCATTTGCTTCAACTATCGCATCATGACCAACAAAAGCTGCTGCTCCAAAGCCTAAAAACATAGTCATAATATAGAAGATTCCAATTAACCATGTTGCATAGAACACTGACTTACGTGCTGTTGGTGCATCTTTTACTGTAAAGAAGCGAACCAGAATATGCGGTAAACCCGCAGTTCCTAATACCAGAGCTAAATTTAAGGAGATTGTATCAATCGGATTTTTGTACTTATTTCCTGGATTTAAGAAAGTATCTCCTAATGGAGTTGCAGTTTTCATATGTTCAAACATATTTGCAATACTGTAATCAAATTTCGCAAATACCATCAAGGAAATGATAAAGGTTCCAATCATCAGTAATACTGCTTTTGAAATTTGAACCCAACTAGTCGCTGTCATTCCACCAAAAATTACATAGATTGTCATTAATACTCCAACAATAAGCACTGATGTTGAATAATCTAATCCTAACAATAGATGAATAATTCCACCTGCTCCAACCAATTGAGCAATCATATAGAAAATTGAAATGGAGATAGTATTCAACGCTGCAACTCCACGAATCTTTTTGTCATTAAAACGTGCAGCAATCATATCTGCCATGGTATATTTTCCTAGATTCCTCAATGGCTCAGCTACTATATATAAAACAACTAGATAAGCAACTAAATATCCAATACTATAGAAGAAACCATCAAAGCCGCCTAACGAGATTGCTCCAGCTATCCCTAAAAAGGAAGCTGCTGACATATAGTCTCCCGCAATTGCAAGGCCATTCTGCCATCCTGTTAATCCCCCACCTGCTGTGTAGAACTCACTAGTCGTTTTTGTTTTCTTTGATGCGTAATACGTAATAACTAATGTTAAAGCAACTATCGCTAAAAATAACATGAAAGCGGATACATTCATTTCTTATTTGCCCCCCTTAACTGCTTTGGACAGTATATTTTCTACTAATTGGTCAAATTGACTTGCTTTTCTCACATATAAAGTAGTTAATGTCCATGTCATAATAAATTGACCAAAAGCAAAAACCCATGCCCAAGTAATAGCGCCAATAGCGGGGGTGTTAAGTATTGCTGAGTACGCTGTCATAATTGGTAGTGTAAAATAAAATATAAAGAAAAATACGGACAATGGAACGATAAAGTTCCTTTTTGTAGCTAATAATGCCTTAAAGTCTTCTGACTGAGCAACCTGCGAATAATTGACTTGGTTATTTTTCATTTCTCCCCTTACCTCCTATTTAATTGTTCTTTTTAATGGTTTGTGTATTATATTTTTGTTTTACACAACCAAAGACATATCTTTTTTTTATTTTTCACCTCCAAAAAACAATTTTATTTAAATTCTAAAAATTAGCTATATTTAGAATATATAGCTAATTTATGTTTAAAGTCAATACAAAATTCGGAATATTAATATTATTAGAAATATTATCCATTTTTTAATCATTATTATTTAAATAAAAAAGCATAGGCTTTATACCTTCTGCCTATGCTTCACACTATTCAATAAAATCACTTGCATTTTGTATTTAATTCTTTAAACGAATCGCTACCGCATTATCATATAAGATGCTACCCATTCCCATATCCGATAACTGATTTGATGTCAGTTTGTTCGGGGTCTGGTTTTGCTGGTTCCACCAGCCCTCTTCTAGGTAGATTGTGTTCTCGTTTAACCCTTCATTAATTCTTGCTCTTCCACATATAATGCCTCGACCATTATATACTTCTATTTGATCATTTTCTTGAATTCCATATTTATTTGATATCCCTCTAGAAACAAATATTGGCATTGCATCTAATTCCTCTTTTTGTAATAAGAAATGCTGGGAATGTAGGGATTTGTTCGGATGAATTGATAGTAAATTGTATGGATATATTTCTTTAAGCTCTGGATTTTTTTGCACACTTTCTTTTGGATAAGCGACTATAGCAGTTCCTGGTAAATTATTCTTTTTAGCCTTTTCTGAGTAGAATTCGAATTTACCTGATTCGGTCTTAAAAACCTTATTCTGCCAAGGGACACTTGGTGTTGGAATCAACATTTGCTTATCCTTTTTTAATTTTTCTAATGTTATTCCCTTATGATTTAATGATGTTAAAGCTAACTCAAAATATTCCTCTCTTGTTTTAACAAAATCAGAAAGCTCTAATTTTTCGGCCAATCCAATCCAGATATCTAAATCTGATTTTGCCTCACCTAAAGGTGTTAATAGCTTAGGGCCATATCGAATAGTCTGATGGAACATTGATCCATAATAAATGTCCTCTTCTTCAAAAACGGATGCAATAGGTAAAAAATAATCAGCCATTTTTGCAGTTTCCGTCATATACATATCCATTACAACTTTTGTTTCAACCGTCTCTAAAGCCTTTATAGTTAAACTTGTATTTGGAAGCTGTGAAACCATATTGCTTCTCGAAATAAAAATCATTTTAATAGGCGGATCAACTGCCATTAATAATTCTTCTGCTTGAGAAGGTCTAGCAAATGTTCTATATGCTTCTCTTTTATCTTCCGCTAATAAACGCTCCCAATCAAAGCTTCTGCCAATTTGTTGATTGGCATAATTAATCCCAGAACCCTTTTCCCCAATATTCCCTGTTAGTGCATGTAATGCATCGATTGCCCGAATGGTATTACCCCCATTTTCATAGCGTTGCATTCCTAGGCCTAAAAATGTCATTACAGATTTATCAGCATAAACTTTAGCTAATTTTTCTAGCACAGCCTTTTCTATCTTTATTTCCTTGGAAATCTCATCAACATTAATTCTTTCAATTTCCTTTATAAATGCTTGGTAACCAATCGTATATTTCTCTATAAAATTTTTATCTTGCCAATTATTATCTACAATAATTTTACTTAATGCTAAAGCCAAGAGTCCATCAGTACCAGGAGTTATTGCAAGATGCAAATTTGCTTGTTTGGCTATCCGATTTTGAATGGGATCAATAACTATTAGTATGGCTCCATTTTCCTTCGCTTGTTGTATAAAAGGATATAAATGCATATTAGTGGTGGTAATATTTCTTCCCCATACAACAATTGTTTTCGCATTCAGTGTATCCTCAACATGATGACTTAGCGCTTCACCAAAATCATAGGCCTGAGCTGCTATTCCCGCTCCCCAGCAAAGACTACCTACTGTCTCCGTCATACCACCAAATAAATTAAAGAATCTTTTATCTAATTCTTTTAAAAGTCCACCTGAGGCATAGTCATAGCTATGAAGAACTGCGGTTGGTCCGTATTGTTCTTTCACGCTTTTCATTTTCTCACTTATTTCACCAAATGCTTGCTCCCATGAAATTCTTTGAAAAGCACCTTCAATTTTCTTTAGAGGATACAAGGTCCTTCGAGAGTCATAAATTCGATTTTTTAATTCTTTTCCACGTCCGCATATTTTACCTTTTGTAATTGGATGAAGAGGATCTCCTTCAATGGAAACTACCTGGTTACCTTCCGTCTTAACAATAAAACCACAGACATCATAACAATTTAGTGGACAAGCTGTTTTCCATTCTTCACTCACCTTATTTCTCCTTTTCTCATTAGCGATTTTTATACCAAAAATCTCTTTCTTTATTCTTCTTCACCTTTTATCAGCACTTTTTTCATTTTTTTGTTAAATTCTTGTCTTGGCATTAAGATGCTATGCCCACAGCCTGTACATTTGATTCGAATATCCATTCCTAACCGAATTATTTTCCATGCATTAGTACCGCAGGGATGGGCTTTTTTCATTTCTACTACATCATTAATTCCGTATTCTTTTTGTAGCATTTTCCGTCCTCCTTTTTTCTTTATAGTTGGAGTATTTATTCTTCTTTACGTTGAAATGTAACTAAACGAGGATATGGAATTTCAATTCCTTCTTGATCAAATCCTTCTTTAATTTTCGCTCTTATTTTTCTTGCTATAGAAAAATGATTCATAGGCTTAGTTTCTGCTGTAATTCTAAGTACTATATCAGAAGCACCTAAATTTTGAACTCCCAATACCTCAGGTGGCTTTACCATTTCTGGAGTTTCTTTATATACCTTATCTATAATTTCTTGGATTACTCTTGTAACCTTTTCTATATCCTCTTCATAAGCTACTCCGATATCAACAACTGCAACTGAATTATGGGTAGAAAAGTTGGTTACTTCACTAATGTTTCCATTTGGAATAATGTGAATTTCTCCTGTCCAGTTTCTAATCTTTGTTACACGCAAACCAATTTCTTCTACTGTTCCTGTATAATTGCCAATAGATATCGTATCACCAACTGCATATTGATCTTCGAATACAATGAAAAAGCCGGTAATTACGTCCTTAACTAAGCTTTGTGCACCAAATCCAATGGCCAATCCTAATACTCCTGCACCAGCCAATAGAGGACCTAAATTAAAATTCAATTTGCCTAAAATCATTAATAAGGCAAAGAAATAGATTGCATATCTCGCAACATTATGAATTAATATTCCTAAAGTTTTTGTTCTTCTTTCATCTACCTTGAAATGATTTTTAGCTCTTCCATTTAGCACATTGTCAATCAACTTCCAGCTAACCTTTACTAGTAAGCCTGCTGCAATCCAAATTACAATAATTTGAATGATTGTCCAGCCAACCATCAGCCATAGGTCTACATCAAATAATTTTTCTTTAATAACGTTCCACATCTCAATCCATTTTTTTGTAGATAATTCTTCTTGATACATATCATCACTACCTTATTATTTTACTATTTTAAAATTGATTTGCTTAAATCTGACATCGAGGTTCGAATCATTTCTGTTACCTCTTCTATTTTAATGTCTCGGTGTTCAGATGAGGTTTGGATTGGAGATCCAAACAAAATGGTTACCTTTTTGGGCTTAATCAGCCATTGCCCTTTTGGCATTACTTCATCTGTTCCTTTTATAAACGCAGGAATAATTGGTACTCCTGTTTTTAGCGCTAGATACGCAGCTCCATTTTTTATTTCATCTAGTTGGAGATGGTCATTCCTTGTCCCTTCTGGAAAAATAGCTAAAACCTTCCCTGATTTTAATATAGAAATTGAATTCTTTATCGCCTTAATATCTGCCTTCTCACGATTTACTGGAAAAGCTCCTAATTTAGGTAATATCCATTTTATAATTGGATATTTAAAGGCTTCCTGTTTTGCCATAAAATGAAGTTTTCTAGGAAAAGCAACACTAATATAAATCGGATCTAAATAACTCAAATGATTAACTACTAGTACATAAGCTCCATTATCTAGAATTTCCCCTTGATACGTAACTGTTAATTTATTATAACCCTTTAGAACAGGAGTTAATAAGCCTTTCAAAACTGAATATAGCAATTTTAATCCCACCTTATTATGAAAAATTATAAATCGTTACTACTAAATTGAAAAGGATAAAGAATTAGCACTGCCAAAACATAAAGATTAACTACACCATAAAAAGGATAAAGGTATTTTACTAGAGTTGAAAACCCAATAAATGCTAAGGGTATCATTCCAAAAATAAATATAGCACTTATTTTTTCAGTAGAATAATTCACCTTTTTTTGAACACGAGAAACTATGCCATGAATATTACTAAGAGCAGTAGTATAAATTGCTAACCATAATATTATCGTTACTAGTACCGATAATATTTCTTGATTGGCCTCTATAAGAGCGAATAATGGAATTTCAAATTTTTGGGCCATATGAACCCTTAATAAGGCTAAATTAAGTACAATAGCTACCAGTGTTAACCCAATTGAGCTAAGTATTCCACCTAATACGATTTCCTTTTTGCTATTAATTTTAGCTCCCATAGTTGATAATACACCTAATAAAGAGATAACATTAAATGCCGCATAAGTAACCGCTGAAGGCCATACCTTTAAATGCTGACGAAGAAAATCTCCATATATAATTGAATGATGAATAACATAATTATAGCTTACAAATACAATAATGATAATTAGAAATGGTACTAATAATGAATTTAAATTCATTAATCCATTTACTCCTCGAATAATTACTAACCAAATTGCTACTGCTATAATAACTACTCCTAATAAAAATGGAATGTTCCACTGTTTAAATGTTGCGCCACTTCCAGCGAACATAACAATAGAACCTGAAATTAAATAAAGAAAAATAAACACATCAAAAAGCTTTGCCAGCCTTTTCCCCATTAATAGTATTAAGAGTTCAAAATAATTGGTTGTTCTGTTTTTCCAGCTTATCCATAAAATAATCATACTACTAATCGAAAATAGAATCATAGCTATTGTTATTCCAATGACGCTCTGTAATCCATAAGAAGTAAAGAACTCCCAAATTTCTCTTCCTGAGGCAAAACCAGCTCCTATTGTTGTTCCTATAATAGTTAAAGCGATTCTACCACCATTTTTTATTGTCGAATTTAGCAAACTCTTTTCCCCCTGACTATTTCTCTTAACCTAGTATATTTCCATAAAAATCTACGTATACTATTAATACTATTTTACTGGAGGGAATTATGAGTATTCTAAAGAAAAACCATTCTCATAAAAATATTATTGATTCAAATGATCCTCAAGCCTATATCCAATTATCTCATTTTATTCAACATCATTTAACACATTATGGTTTTGAGCATTGGGTGATTGTATGTATAGGAACTGATCGTTCAACAGGTGATGCACTTGGACCTTTGGTTGGCTCAAAGTTAAAATTAACAAACCAAGACTGGTTTACTATTTTTGGTACATTAGAAGAACCCGTACACGCTATTAACCTTCAAGATACAATCCATCATATTCAAAACTACTATTCTAATTCTGGTATTCTAGCAGTAGATGCAAGCTTAGGACAATTAGGGAGTATTGGAACAATACAAGTGGTAGACGGTCCATTAAGACCAGGGGCTGGGGTACACAAAGAGTTACCAGAAATAGGACATTTTCATATTTCAGGGATCGTTAATATTGGTGGTTTTATGGAGTATTTTGTTTTACAAAATACTCGGTTAAGTGTAGTGATGAAAATGGCAGATACTATTTATAATGCCTTAAATATTACTCCTGGTTATGTCAAGTTGTATAAAAAAGAGAATGCTATTAATTAAATAGTCATTCTCTTTTTTATACTATATATAGTTTTTCGTCTAATATTTCCCCTTTTAAATTACTTACACTAAATGTTTCCCCATCCGATTGAGCATCCAGCTCTTCTAACGAATGAATCACCACTTGTTTCCCTGAAAACATTTGGACATTTGGATGATAGATATGTTTACCAAAGAAAACCAAAGGAAAAATAAACAAGATTTCAAGCATGCTAACATTTGATACTACACATATATCCAATTTACCATCATCATTTTTAGCTTTTGGACAAATAGCCATTCCTCCACCATAATAACGACCATTTGCAATAGCAATTAACCATACCTTTTTAAATTGATGTTTCTTTCCATCAATAATAAGACTAATTTCTTTGGCTTTAAATTCAAACAGTCCTTTTATTAAACCATAGACATAAATAAGCTTGCCAAGATATAGTTTTAATTTTGATTGGTTTGATAATTTTGCCACTAATCCATCTAGACCAATGCCAGTAACATTGATGAAATATTCCTCGTTAATCTTTGCAATATCAATTTTTTTAATCTCCCGTTTTAATATCTGGGCAACAGCTTTAATAGGATCCTTTTCAATCCCCATTTCTCTTGCATAGTCATTCCCAGAACCCGTAGGAATATAGCCAATTGGAACAGAAGAAGGATAGAGTCCATTAATGACTTCATGAAGTGTCCCATCACCACCTACAACTATAACAACACTTATATCAGTTCGATTACTTACTTGTGATGCTATAACTTTTGCATGTCCTTTTTCCTCGGTGTAGGTAAATTGATAATTTATATTTTTTTCTATCAAATATTGTTCTATTCTATGTACTACTTTTTTAACTGTTTTACCTTTTCCTGATACTGGATTTATAATAAAAAATAGTGATTGAGCGGCTTGCTTATTATCCTGCATTCACCATTTCCCTATCTTTAGTATTATTTGAAGAGGTCATTTCACATTGCCCCTTAAAAACTGCCCCTTCATCGATTTCAATACTGTTAACAGTACAATTTCCAATTAGTTTACCACTAGCTTTGATTTCGAGCTTATGAGAACATGTAACTACCGCTTCAACATTTCCTGCAATCATTACATTCCTCGCAACGATCTCTCCTTGGAGATTCCCCTCTTCCCCAATAATCACATCACCTTTAGAAGAGATTTTTCCATAATAGCTACCATCTACACGTACAATGCCGGTAGCCTCTAAATCACCTCGAAAATGACTTCCTGGTCCAATAACTGTATCAATTTCATCAATTTTAACTTTACTTTTTTTACTATTAAACAAACAAATCATCCTTTCTTTTATAAATTACCAATCTATGTATTGTAACGGATCTACAGATTGTCCATATTTCAATACCTCAAAGTGAAGATGAGGACCTGTGCTTCTTCCAGTGCTCCCCATATAAGCAATGGTTTGCCCTTTTTTAACCATTTCACCATCTTCCACAACAATCCTTGAATTGTGGCCATAGACAGTTGTTATTTCACTGTTATGTCTGATTACAACCTTATTTCCATAGCCGCCATCATATCCAACAAAAACCACCTTACCTGCTGCAGCTGCATAAATCGGTGTTCCATAACTATTTGCTATGTCTAACGCATTATGAAAAGTTCTACTTCGATTAAACGGATCTGTTCTTGCTCCAAATCTTGATGTAATTCTACCATATGTGGGGTAAATCGATGGGATATGAGACAAAAGCTCGTTTTTTTCATCTAGCTTATCATCTAATTCTATTAAACTAGAAGCCTTGTCTTCAGAAGCATCTTTTAATAGATTGACCGTTTCTTTTGTGTCATTTAAGGAAAGGGTGCTTGCGGTAATTTTATTTTTCCCCTCTATATTAGCTAATGCGTTTTGGTTATCTTTTGTAAAATAACTTTTGGTAGGATCAAATTCATTTTTTTGTCGGACTTTCGTTTCTAATTCTTCAATTTCTATTATCTTTGCTTTGATTACTTCAATATCCTTATATAAAGATAAATACTCGTCTTTTAAAACCTCATTTTCCACCTTAACAACCTGCAAATCACTATTTTCCGCCTTAATATAAGTAAAATTAAAATACCAATTAACACTTATAGTCATTGTCAAAAAAATAAGAACTGAAAAAAAGCGAATAAGATAAATTGGAATGTTGATTGTTGTAGGTTTTTGCTCTGAATGAGGAATCACCATTAAGGTTAGTGTGTTTTTCCTTTTCTTCATTATGCACCTCATATTTTCATCAAAGTTCCTATTATCCAATGAATGGCTTATCCATTGAGTATCGGTAAAAATACACCTTACTATATTCGCTTTAATGTTCTCTTTTCCTGCCCAAATCTTGTTATTTTTTTAACAAAATTCGACATTTTTAATTATTTACTTTTTTATTTGTTTATTGCTAACTCAATTGCTTTTTTCTCTTCATTAGATAAACGATAGGTTGATTCGCCTTTTTCTACTGGCTTTGCATAGGTATTTGATTGTTCTCGATTATAAATACTTGTTATTACTACTCCGTTTTTTTGATCATCTAAAATTGCAATAGAATAACTTAAATCACTTCCAACATCTGCAAAAGCATTATACCGGACAACACCAACATTTCCTTTTACCTGGTCCAGTCTGCTAAATAAAATTCTAATATTGCTACTATTTGTTTCTTGAGTATTTTTAATATCAGTTATTTCTTTGGTATACGCTATAATCATTTCTTCTAGGTTTTCTCCTAGATTGCCTCTTGTAAACCTCACAAATCGCTTCTTTAACCCTGTTATTTTTATTTGTAGTACAATATTCCAAACAAAAAGTATAAATAACATGGCAGTAAATGCAATAATAATTTCATTTAAATATATTTGGAATAGCTCCACTTTCTTTCTTCCCTTCAATAATTTAATTCAATGAATCTTAGAAAAGCTTAGTCAACCACTCAATAATCGCAACACCAATTGGTGTAATAATAATAGCTGGCAGCATATTCCCTACCCTTACTTTTTTTATTTCCAATACATTAAGTGCTATGGCTATAATAAGTATTCCACCAGTTGCTGTAATTTCTAAAATCATTAAATCTAATAGTTCTTGGCTTACCAAAAGATGAATGTACTTAGCAAGGATAGCAATTGTACCCTGATAAATAAATACTGGAATAGCGGAAAAAATCACTCCAAATCCTAAAGTAGATGCAAAAACAATTGCAGAAAAGCCATCTAACATCGACTTTAGATATAACAATTGGTGATTATTATCTAGTCCACTATTTAGGGCACCTAAAATTGCCATTGCTCCAATTGTGTATACTAATGTAGCAGTTACAAATGCATTTGCTACATTTCCATTTCTACTACTTCCAACTTTACCTTCAATCCATTTTCCTAATTTATCAAGACCATCTTCTATCTTTAGAAGTTCCCCAATAATACTTCCTAACACAATACTAAATATTACTAATAAAAAATTTTTGGTTTCTAAGCCCATTTTTACACCCAAAATCAAAACTGCCAATCCAATCCCCTGCATTACAGTTACCTTGATTTTAGGAGGAATATTTGATAAGAACGCCCCTAATAAACCTCCAATAATAATTGCAATCGCATTTACAATCGTACCTGTTAATACCATCTTTTTTTCACCTTACCCCATGTGCTTTATTATTTCTTTTAATGATGTGATTAAATAATTAACTTCCTCTATTGTATTGGTATGACCAAGACTTACCCTTATAGCCCCTGTATGTTCAGTTTTTATAACTTGATGTGCAAGAGGGGAACAGTGAAAACCAGTTCTAACTGCAATTTGGTAATGCTGATCCAATATTGCAGCTATTTCTACTGAATCTATATCATCCACTAAAAATGTTACTAATGGCACTCTCTCTATGTTTTCATTAGGACCAAAATAGGTGATTTGGTCGATTTTTTTCATTTCACTTAATAAATAGTTTGTTAATTCCCATTCCTTCTTTCTTAATACATCAATACCTATTTTTTTTATATATTCAACTCCTGCACCAAGTCCAATTATACCCACTGTATTTAGCGTTCCTGATTCATATCGATTCGGAGAACTTAAAGGTTGGTCTATATCTTCTGAATGTGATCCTGTGCCACCATGAACCAATGGATCCAATAAAATATTAGGTTGGATATACAACCCCCCAACACCTTGAGGTCCTAACAATGCTTTATGACCCGGAAATGCTAGTAAATTAATATTCATTTCGGTAACATCAATTGGATATCTACCTGCTGTTTGGGCAGCATCAACTAAAAAGAATATATTTTTTTCGGCTGCGATCTTCCCAATTTCATATAAGGGCTGTAAAGTTCCCAAAACATTAGAAGCATGGGAAATTACAATTAGCTTAGTATTTTTTTTGATTGATTTTTTAAGTATATCTAAGGAAGTTGTGCCGTCAATACTACTTTCTAAATATGTAATTTCAATTTCTTCTGTTCGCTTCAGATATTCTAAAGGCCGTCTCACTGAATTATGTTCTAATTGACTAGTAATTACATGATCACCTTTTTTTAATAGTCCTTTTATCGCTTGGTTTAACGCCTGTGTTGTATTCATATAAAAAGAAATAGCATTCGGATTGGAAATGTGAAATAACTCAGCTAATAATTGTCTTGTTTTACTTATCTCGTTCGCAGCTTCTCTTGCCATTACATGGTTGCCTCTACCAGGATTAGCACCATTCTCCTTTAGAAAGCTTGCTATTTTTTCAATTACAGCATCCGGCTTTGGCCATGAAGAAGCGGCATGGTCGAAGTATATCATCACTTAACCTCCAAACTATCAAGAAGAAATTTAGCTATCTAATAAAAGATAAGACAACCCTATGGTTGCCTGTAAATTAAAACCCTATTAGGAGATCCCCAATAATTCTATTATTCTTCTTAAATCTTCTTGATTGAAATACTCTATTTCTATTTTACCCTTTTCTTTACCTTGTTTAATCTTCACAGATGTTTTAAATGCCTCTCTTAACTGATTCTCCAATAACCTGTGAAGTTTACTTGCATCATTTTTTTTGCTGCTTTTTGTTTCACGTGAAACATTATTTTCTTTCAGTTGGTTTATTTTCTCTTCAAGAGTTCGAACACTCCACTGCTCTTCAATTACTTTATTTCCAAAATGCATCTGGAGTTCTTCTGATTCTAAAGTAATCAGTGCTCTTGCATGTCCCATTGTTAAACTTCCAGCCAAAACTTCGTTTTGTATGTATTCCGGCAACTGAAGTAGTCTCATGAAATTAGCAACCTGAGGCCTACTCTTTCCAACTTTTTTAGCTAATTCCTCTTGAGTCAAATTAAATTGCTTCATTAATTTTGTATAGGCATTAGCAATTTCAATTGGATTAAGATCTTCACGTTGTATATTTTCAATTATTGCAATTTCCATTACTTGCTGATCACTGAATTCTTTAATAACTGCCGGTATCTTATCAAGATTTAAACCCTTTGAAGCTCTCCATCTTCTTTCTCCAGCAACTATTTCATAACCATTTAAAGATTTACGAACTACAATCGGTTGAATAACGCCATGTTCTTTTATGGATAACATCAACTCAGATAATTGTTCCTCTGCAAAGTGTTTCCTAGGTTGATATGGATTAGGTCTAATCTTATTGATTTCAAGTTCTAAAACCGGATCCTTATTTTCATCAATAGCTAGTGACGGTATAAGTGCTTCTAAACCTCTACCTAATCGTTTAGACATTTTCAACCACTTCCTTTGCTAAATCAAGATACATTTCTGCTCCTCTAGATTTGGGATCATAAGAAATAATAGATTTCCCATGACTTGGAGCTTCACTTAATCTAACGTTTCTCGGAATTATTGTCTGATAAACTTTATCTTGGAAGTACTTTTTAACTTCTTCTACCACTTGAATTCCTAAATTTGTTCGCGCATCGAACATAGTAAGTAAAACACCCTCGATTGCTAATTCAGTGTTTAAATGCTTTTGAACTAAACGAATTGTATTTAAAAGTTGGCTTAAACCCTCCAAAGCATAATATTCACACTGTATTGGTATAATTACAGAATCAGCAGCAGTGAGTGAATTAATCGTTAATATCCCCAATGAAGGTGGGCAATCAATAATAATGTAATCATACTGATCTTTTACAATATGTAAGGCTCTTTTTAAACGTACCTCTCTTGAAATAGTTGGTACAAGCTCAATCTCTGCCCCAGCAAGTTGAATTGTAGCCGGAATCAAGTCAAGATGTTCAACATCAGTATGGTATACTGCTTCCTTAGGAGAAATATCATTAATTAACACATCATATATGCAATATTCTACATCAGCTTTATTAACCCCAATTCCACTCGTTGAATTTCCTTGAGGATCAATATCTACTAATAACACTTTTTTACCAATTGTCGCTAAGCTAGCACTTAAATTCACGGATGTAGTTGTTTTTCCAACTCCACCTTTTTGGTTAGCAACAGCAATAATTTTCCCCATATTTTCACCTCATTCCTAACAAACCCAAAATATGATAGAGACGTAATTTATTTTATCTTATTTACATCTCAATGAATAGTATATTTAGTTATGTTTTAAAAAAAAGCGACAAAATATTTTGTCGCTTTAATTAATGTGGTCTATTTTTTCGGGATTTTTATAATAAATTCGTAAAAATCTTCATGGTCTCTTTCATCTGTTTCAATAGCTAATCCAGTTTCAATCACCATATCAACTGATTGTCTGATTGTATTCATTGCTAATCTCATATCTCTAGAAAAAGCAACTCTTTTTGGTTTCGTTTTTTTGTTATCTTCTTGTTTATCTAGTAATGCTTTTACTCTGTCTTCCGTTTGTTTGACATTGAGTTCTTTTTCCACAATATCTTTTAATAATTTCAACTCAAGTTCTTCATTTTTTAAAGAAAGTAATGCTCTAGCATGTCTTTCTGTAATTGCTTTAGTTAATAACGCTTCTTGTATCGGAAGTGATAAATTAAGTAATCTTAACTTGTTTGCAATGGTTGATTGACCTTTACCTAAACGTTGGGCTAAACTTTCTTGAGTAAGATCATACATTTCCATTAAGTTTTTGTAAGCAACCGCTTCTTCTAAGGCGGTTAATCCTTCTCTTTGCATATTCTCAATTAAGGCAATAGATGCAGATTGAGAATCATTAAAATCCTTGATGACTGCAGGAATTGTTTTTATTTCCAATTTCTTAAAAGCTCTCCAACGTCTCTCACCAGCGATTAACTCAAACACATCATCTTTAATTCGAACAACAATCGGTTGTATAATACCATGTGTTTTTATAGTTTGACACAGCTCATCTATTTTTTCTTCATCAAATACTGTTCTAGGCTGATAAGGATTAGGAACAATTTTATCAACTGGAATTTGTTTTATTTCTTCTGTAGTTTTTTCCGTTAAACCAAATAATCTTGATAATTGACTCATTGTCAATACACCACCTAACCATTCATTAGATAATAATATTCTACGTTAAATAGGGAAACTCCTGCACATTCTAGATAATTATCAAAAAAATCATTGTCAATGTTTCACGTGAAACACTAAGCTAATGGTTTTTTATTTGGAGTTCCAGCCTTACGCGGAAATTGATTAGGTGTTTTATTTTTTTTGTCTAATACAACAATAATCCTTGAACCGAGCTCATTTGGAAGCTCTAAGGTTTTTGTTTGAGACAATTTACCGCCTAACTGTTCAATCGCCTTCTTAGAATCAATAATTTCTTGTTCTGTTTGTTTTGGCTCTCCTTTTAAAGCAATCATTTTTCCACTAACTTTAACAAACGGAAGGGTAAGCTCAGCCAAGACATTTAATCTTGCGACTGCCCTAGCGATTGCATAATCATATTTTTCGCGATGCATTTTATTTTGTCCATAATCCTCTGCTCTTCCATGAATAAAATTCATGTTTTTAAAACCTAATTCCTGTGATACCGTCTGCAAAAAAGTAATACGTTTATTTAAAGAATCTAATAATGTTAATTTGAGGTCTGGAAAACAAATTTTCAGAGGAATACTAGGAAAACCTGCTCCAGCCCCAATATCAATTATGTTTTGATCTGTAAATGGAATAAAAATAGATGGAGTAATAGAATCAAAAAAGTGTTTTACTATTACTTCCTCTTTTTCTGTAATTGCAGTGAGATTCATTTTTTCATTCCATTCTATCAATAGCTGATAAAAGGTTTGAAATTGTTCTAATTGTTCCTTACTACATTGAAATGAATAGGTTTCTAAAAATTTATTCAGTTTTTCCATGTTGATTTAACTCCATATTCTTATTTCCTTGTTCAATATAGATTAACAGGATTGAAATATCAGCAGGACTAACTCCAGAAATCCTTGATGCTTGTCCAATATTTAAAGGTTGTATTTTTGATAATTTTTCTCTAGCTTCAAGAGAAAGTCCATGAATTGTTTTGTAATCTACCCATTCAGGTATTTTCTTGGATTCCACTTTTTTCATTTTTTCTACCTGTAGAAGTTGCTTCTCAATATACCCAGCATATTTAATTTCAATCTCTACCTGTTCTTTTACAGCAGAATCAATTTCAGAAAGTCCCGGAAATAAACTTTCAATCATATCATATGTGACTTCAGGTCTTCTCAAAAGCGTTGCAAGGTCAGTTCCGTTGTTTAATTCAGAAGAACCAGCACTTTTAAGCATTTCTTGAACCTCGGAAGTTGGTTTAACTTTATATGCTTTTAATCGTTCAATTTCTGATTCGATTTGGTTTTTCTTTAGTAGAAAAGCTTGATATCTATTCTCATCAATCAAACCAATCTTGTATCCAATTTCTCGAAGTCGAAGATCTGCATTATCATTTCTTAATAATAAACGATATTCCGCTCTAGATGTTAGTAAGCGATACGGTTCATTTGTTCCTTTTGTTACTAAATCATCAATTAGAACACCGATATATGCTTGTGAACGATCCAATATAACAGGATCTTTTCCTAATGCACGACAAGCTGCATTAATTCCTGCCATTAAACCTTGGCCTGCTGCTTCTTCATAGCCTGAAGTTCCATTTAATTGACCAGCAGTAAATAGATTTTTGATTTTCTTAGTTTCTAAAGTTGGCCATAATTGAGTTGGCACGACTACATCATATTCTATTGCATACCCAGGTCTCATCATTTCTGCCTTTTCCATACCAGGAATTGTTCGAAGCATTTCAATTTGAACATCCTCAGGTAAACTAGTAGATAAACCTTGCACATACATTTCTTCCGTAAATTCTCCTTCTGGCTCTAAAAAGATTTGATGACGTGGTTTATCATTAAATCGAACTACTTTATCTTCGATTGAAGGACAATAACGAGGTCCTGTTCCCTCAATAGCACCAGAAAACATCGGTGCTCGATGAAGATTTGAATTGATAATCATATGTGTATGGAAATTAGTATATGTTAACCAGCAAGGAATTTGATCCAAGCGGTATTCTTTTGTATCAAAAGAAAAAGCTCTTGGAACCTCATCCCCCGGTTGGATTTCCATTTTAGAAAAATCAACACTTTCACGGTGAATTCGTGGCGGTGTTCCTGTTTTAAAACGAACAAGGTTTAATCCGATTTCCTTTAGGTTATGGGATAAATTTATAGATGGTTGTTGGTTATTAGGACCACTTTCATATATCAAATCGCCAATAATAATTCTACCTCTTAAATAGGTACCAGTTGTTAAAACAACAGTTTCACTATAATATTCGGCACCTGATCGTGTAATTATGCCCTTAACAACATCATTCTCAACAATTAATTTTTCAACCATCGCTTGTTTTAAGGTTATATTCGGTTCTTTTTCAAGGGTACTTTTCATTTCATTCTGATAAGCAAATTTATCTGCTTGTGCACGTAATGCATGAACCGCCGGACCTTTTCCAGTATTAAGCATCCGAATTTGGATTAAAGTTTTATCAATGTTTTTGGCCATTTCGCCACCTAAAGCATCAATTTCACGTACCACATGACCTTTAGCTGGTCCTCCAATTGAAGGATTACATGGCATAAAAGCAATGGTATCTAAGCTAATTGTCAATAATAAGGTTTTAACACCCATTCTTGCGGATGCCAGTGCTGCTTCTACTCCTGCATGACCTGCACCAACAACAATACATCCAAAATCACCTGCTTTATAACCCATACTCATACCCATCCCTCCAGTTATTTATTTCCCTACACAGAATTGTGTAAAAATTTGATCTACTAAATCCTCAGAAACAGAATCACAAATAATCATTCCAAGGGCATCCCAAGTATTCTTAATATCAATTGCAATCATATCAATAGGAATATATTCTTCAATAGAATTTATAGCATCAGCTACACTTTGACGACTCTGTTTTAAAAGTTGAATATGTCTAGAGTTTGAAACATATGTGAAATCATCCTGTTTTATATTCCCAGCAAAAAATAATTGACTAATTGCTGTTTCTAATTCCTCTAACCCTATTTCTTCCTTCATAGAAGTGTATATAATCGGACTTTTTGATAACAGTTCTTTAATTATCTCAATATCTAATTGATTAGATAGATCCGTTTTATTAATAATTACAATAACATTTGTATCTTTTAATATTTCCATTAATTGTAAATCGTCTTCATGTAAAGTGTCATTATAATTTAATACATAAAGAACTAAATCTGCTTCCTCTAATGCTTTTTTCGATCTTTCTACCCCTATTTTCTCAACTAGATCTTCTGTTTCTCTTATTCCTGCAGTATCTACTAACTTTAAAGGAATTCCTTTGATATTGATATACTCTTCAATTACATCTCTTGTTGTCCCAGGAATTTCTGTTACTATCGCTTTATTTTCATGAACTAATGCATTCAATAAAGAAGATTTACCAACATTTGGTCTACCAACGATTACAGTTGAAATTCCTTCTCGTAAAACCTTCCCTTGATTAGCAACTTCAATTAATCTTTCAATTTCTTTTTTAACAGAATTTGATTTCTCAAGAAGTAGGTTATGAGTTACTGTTTCTACATCATGTTCTGGATAATCAATCGTTACCTCGATATGTGCTAAAACCTCAAGAAGCTCTCTTCTCATTTTGATTATTTGCTTTGAAAGCTGTCCTTCTACTTGCTTCAATGCGATATTCATTGCTCTGTCGGTTTTTGATCGAATAATATCAATAATCGCTTCTGCTTGGGATAGATCAATTCTTCCGTTTAAAAAAGCCCTTTTCGTAAATTCACCAGGCTCAGCTAGTCGAGCTCCATTATCTAGTACAAGCTCCAACACTCGCTTAGCAGCAATTAATCCTCCGTGACAGTTAATCTCCACTACATCCTCTTTTGTGTAGGTTTTAGGAGACCTCATTACAGATACTAATACTTCATCAACCACATTCCCATGTTCATCAAATAATTTGCCATAGTTAATTGTATGACTATCCACAGTGGATAACTTTTTAGAACCTTTAAATATATTATCAACAATCTCTAATGCATCTTCTCCACTCACTCTTATTATAGCAATACCACCTTCACCTAAAGCTGTGGAAATAGCTGCAATTGTATCGAATTCCATTATTTTCACCTCAATAATTAAATTAACGTAAAAAGATTATCATAGTTAGTAGAAAAATTAAAAGTTATTTTTTTGATTTAATTTTATTATTCCCAATAAAAAATCCCTGTATAATAACAGGGATTTAAAGATTTAGTTTGTTTTAGCAAAAACTATTTTTTAGTAATTACAATTTGACGATTTGGCTCTACACCACGACTAAAGGTTTTAACCCGAGGGTGGTTTTGTAACTCTGTATGTATAATCTTACGTTCATGAGGTGACATAGGTTCCAAGACAACATCTTTACCAGTACGAATTACTTTATCTGCTAAACGAGCTGCCAGATTTTCTAGAGTTGTCTTTCTTCTTAAACGATAATTTTCTGCATCCAAACTTAATCTTACCCGATTATTGTAAGCATTTTTGTTTGCAGCTAAATTAACAAGATATTGTAAGGAATCTAGAGTTTGTCCTCTTCTTCCAATCAATATACCTAGATCATCTCCCACTAAATTTAAAACCACTTCATCCTCTTTTTTAATCACATCAATATCTACTGTAAGATTCATTGTACTAAAAATATTGTTTAAAAATACTTTTGCTTCATCTATTGGATTAATTTCGTGATTAGAAATTTTTACTTCTTCTAGTTTTTGTTGTTTTAACTCAACTTCAACAACCGCTTCTTTTCTTCCCATCAATCCGAATAATCTTTTTCCTGGTTGCTCCAATACAGTAACATTAACCTTATCTTCAGTAGTACCAAGTTGACTGAGGGCTGATTGGATTGCTTCTTCTATTGTTTTACCGCTAGCAATAATTTTTCCCATGATAAAACCCCCGTAATTATTTCTCTTTCGTTCCTTTTATCATCTGTGTTTGTACAATGGTAAAGATGTTACCAATTACCCAATATAATCCAAGAGCAGAAGGTAAAGAAATACCGATAAATAAAATCATCGCTGGCATCACAGTAGCCATAATTTTTTGTTGTTGTGCTGCTTGTGGATTACCTACAGAGTTTACATTCATCATTTTCATTTGTAAAAACGTAGTTATTGCAGCTAAAATAGGGAAAATATAGTACGGATCTGGATTCCCTAAATGTAACCACAAGAAATCTTGAGCTGCTATATGTTCACTTCTCATAATTGCATGATAAAAAGCAATTAATATTGGCATCTGAATAAATAATGGTAAACAACCAGCTAATGGATTAACATTATGTTTTTGGTAAAGCTTCATCATTTCTTCTTGCGCTTTTTTAGGGTCATTTTTATATTTTTCTCTAAGTGCTAGTACTTCAGGCTGTAAAGCTTGCATCGCTTTTTGACTTCTTATTTGTGTAATCATTAAAGGTAATACTAAGAAACGAATCAAAATCGTGGTAACGATAATAGATAATCCGTAATTATTGAACAACACCTCAGCAAAGAAATCTAAAGTAACAGACAATGGGTAAACAAAAAATTTATCCCAAATTCCATTACTTGGATCTACCGGTGTATTAGGTGAGGCAGAACAACCTGTACTGACAAATACTATTCCAAGAATAAATAAGATTAATAATATGCGTCTCCGCAAAATGACTCCCCCTCTATCTTTCTTCCTCTTTTCCCGGTACTGGATCAAATCCACCAGGATGAAAAGGATGACACTTCAATATTCGTTTAGAAGCTAACAAACTGCCTTTTGCTGGTCCATGAATTTCTACCGCTTCAAGTGCATAATGAGAACAGGTTGGATAAAATCGACAGGTTGGTGGCTTCATTGGTGATATGAATTTTCGATAAAACTTAATCAACAGTAAGAGAATTTTTTTCATTTTCTCTCCTCAATCTTTTTATCAATAAGTTTCATTTTTCTAAATAAATGCTCTACACTAGATTCAACCTGTGCAAACTCTAGATCTATCACAGGTTTACGAGCAATGATAACAACATCGATATTTTTTTTTATAGAGTACTTCCTTATAATAGAACGAATAGCCTCTTTTATTAATCTTTTAACTCTATTACGCACGACAGCTTTTCCTATTTTTTTGCTAACAGAAATACCAAAACGATACTCATCTACATCCGAATTACTTCTTAAATAAAGAACCAAAGTACGATTAGCAATAGATTTACCATTTGTATAAACCTTTTTAAAATCATTTCTTCGTTTTAAACGCCATTGTTTGTGCATCAAATTCCTCCACACAGAAAACTGAATACGCTAACAAACCTCTTCTATGTGAAAGTATGGGTAAAAATTAGATCGAATAAACCTATTTTACCACACTATCTTCACCAAATTAAACTAATCTTCATAAATTTTCTAATAATTATAACCAAAAAAATTATTAATATCGAAAAAAGGCCACGTAAGAGTGACCTATGCAGATATTACTTTTCTTCCTTTTCTTCTTCTAGCACTTAGAACTCTACGTCCTGTGCTTGTACTCATTCTTTTACGGAAGCCATGGACCTTTTGTCTTTTGCGTCGATTTGGTTGATAAGTAGGTTTCATCTATTACACCTCCCTTTGAGGGTTAAACGTTATTTAACAGACATTCTTTAAAAGAATATCAATTAAAAGGTCATTTTGTCAAGAAAAACAGCAATTCTTTCATTGTTAAAATTTAGAATTTATCATTGTTGATAACTTAGAAAACAAGATATTTTATTGTCGACAAGTTTTCGACAAATTATCCACAATATATAGTGTTGTTAATAACTTTAATGCACAAGGTGTAGTTATTGTGGATAATAGGCAAAAACCATTGATAATATAGCTTTTTTTTGATATCATAAATTTGATTTAGAAGTGGATATTAATTTAACAGAGCGGATCTATTCACAGCTTGTGGATAATGTTGTGGACAACATTATTAGGTTGTGGATTTTTTATTCACAAGTTTTGCTGTTTTTTAATGAAAAACGTCAAATAATGTAGAAATATCACTATTTTTTATCCACAATTGTCCACAGTTTTTTGTGGAAAATTGTTCTGGGAGGATTACTGTGGAACCATTAGAATCTTTATGGCAAAAAACATTACAGGTTATAGAAACAAAATTAAGTAAGCCTAGCTTTGAAACATGGCTAAAATCAACGCATTCCTCAACATTGGTTGAAAATATCCTTACTGTAACTGCACCAAATGAATTTACCCGGGATTGGTTGGAATCTAGATATACCACTTTAATTCAGGATATCTTATATGAAATAACGGGAGAAGAATTAAAAATTAAATTTATTATTCCACCAGCTTCAGATGCGGATCGTTTTAATGATATTCCAGCTCCTAAAAAAATTCCTGTGGTTACAGAAGATGATGAATCAGCAACAAAATCAATTCTTAATCCTAAATATACCTTTGATACTTTTGTTATTGGGGTTGGTAACCGATTTGCACATGCAGCTTCTTTAGCTGTAGCAGAAGCTCCAGCTAAAGCATATAATCCGTTATTTGTTTATGGAGGCGTTGGTTTAGGGAAAACTCACTTAATGCATGCAATTGGTCATTATGTTATACAACATAACGCAAATGCGAAAGTGCTATATATTTCCTCTGAAAAATTCACCAATGAGTTTATCAATGCCATTATGAATAACAATACCGTTGAATTTAGAAATAAATACAGAAACATTGACATTCTACTTATTGATGATATTCAGTTTTTAGCAGGAAAAGAACAAACTCAAGAGGAATTTTTCCATACCTTTAATGCCCTTCATGAGGCAAATAAACAAATTATTATCTCAAGTGATCGTCCTCCAAAAGAAATCCCTACATTAGAGGACCGTTTACGTTCTAGATTTGAATGGGGTTTAATTACAGATATTCAACCACCAGATTTAGAAACAAGAATAGCTATTCTGCGAAAAAAAGCAAAAGCTGAGAATCTAGATATACCAAATGAAGTTATGATCTATATTGCTAATCAAATTGACACCAACATTAGAGAATTAGAGGGCGCATTAATTCGAGTTGTCGCTTTTTCCTCTCTAATTAATAAAGATATGTCTGTTGATTTAGCAGCTGAAGCTCTGAAAGATATTATTCCTTCCTCTAGACCAAAAGAAATAACAATTGCTGATATTCAAAAAAACGTGGCAGAGCATTTTAATATAAAGTTTGAAGATTTAAAAGCGAAAAAGAGAACTAAAGCTGTCGCTTTTCCTCGACAAATCGCAATGTATCTTTCTCGAGAATTAACAGATTACTCATTGCCTAAAATTGGTGATGAATTTGGTGGAAGAGACCACTCTACAGTCATTCATGCTTATGAGAAAATCGGAAATCAATTAAAAAATGATTTAGAATTTAAACAAACCATCCAAAATTTAATAGAAAAAACTAAAAAGAGCATTCTTAAATAACATGTGGATAAGTGTATAAGAATTTTGGATACTTATTGACAGGTTATGCACATGTGAATAACTGTGAGTGTAATACATTTTTCTTATTATCCACATATTCACAGCCCTTATTACTATTATTATTATTTTTATTAACTTAATATATATATGCTTTAAGAATTTTAAATATGACTATAATGGAGGTAATTATGCATTTTTTTATTGATAAAAATCAGTTAATTGATGCAATTCAACATGTTAATAAAGCAGTTTCCACTAAAACGACTATTCCAATACTTACAGGGATTAAATTTGATCTCGCGTCTGATGGTTTAGTTTTGACCGGAAGTGACTCGGATATTTCTATTCAGGTATTTGTGCCGATCACTAAAAATGATCAAGAAATTGTAAAAGTTATTAAACCAGGTAAAATAGTTTTACCAGCAAAATACATTGTAGATATTGTAAAAAAGCTTCCTGGCAGTGAAATAGAATTTAGTCTAGTTGATACTTTTTCTGTATTGATCCGTTCTGCTTCCACTGAATTTAAGCTAAATGGATATGACCCAGAAGAATATCCTGAATTACCACAAATAGAAGAGGATCAAGTTTTAACAATTAATAGTGACTTATTAAAAAGTATGATTCGTCAAACAATTTTTGCTGTTTCTACTCTAGAAAACAGACCTATTTTAACTGGAGTACTATGGAAATTAAACCAAGGTAAATTAAGCTTTGTTTCTACTGACTCTCACCGACTTTCAATGAGAGAAGCAAATGTTGAAGAAAATGGATTAACGTTTGATAATGTAGTTGTACCAGGGAAAACTTTACAAGAGTTAACAAAAATTTTAGAAGATGATTCTATTCCAGTACATATCGTGGTAACAGATAATCAGATTCTAGTTAAAATGGAAAATGTTTTATTTTACTCTCGTTTATTAGATGGAACATATCCTGATATTTCAAGAATTATTCCTGAAAAAGGAAAAACAGTAATGACTGTAACAAAGCAGTCTTTATTAGATGCCATTGAAAGAGCAGCATTAATTGCTAAAAATGATAAAACGAATATTGTTAAACTTTCTATTTTAGAAGAGCTCTTGTTAGAAATTACTTCTAATTCTCCAGAAGTAGGTAAAGTTACTGAGCATATTAAGGTAAATCAATTAGATGGAGAAGCATTAAAAATTTCATTTAATGCAAAATATACATTAGAAGCATTAAAAGCAATGGATAGTCAAGAAATAAAAATTGAATTTACTGGGGCACTTAGTCCTTTTGTACTTAAACCAACTGACCATGATCGTATTTTGCATTTGATTTTACCAGTTAGAACATTTTAAAAAAGGAGTTTTTTTCATGGTAGAAGTAATGATTGACGCTGAGTTTATTACCTTAGGTCAATTTTTAAAATTGGTTGATGTAATTGATTCAGGAGGAGCAGCAAAGTTTTTTCTGCAAGAAGAAAAAGTTATTGTAAACGACCAAGAAGAAAATCGTCGTGGCAGAAAGCTGTATGAAAATGATAGAATAGAAATTATTGGTTTTGGTAAATATGTGATAAAATTAAATCATTAGGAGAAGATGTAATGTTCATTCACCATCTTCAGTTGGTTCATTATCGTAATTATGAACAATTAGAATTAGCTTTTGATAATAAAATTAATATTTTTCAAGGATTTAATGCACAGGGAAAAACAAATGTTTTAGAAGCGATTTATATGGTAGCCCTTGCTAAATCACATCGTACATCAAAGGAAAAGGAATTGGTCCAATGGGGCCAATCTTTTTCTGTTATAAAAGCAGATATTGAAAAAAAGCATGGAAATTTAAAGCTAGAGATGCAGTTAAGCAACAAAGGAAAAAAAGCAAAAGTAAATCAATTAGAGCAAAGAAAGCTCAGCGATTATATTGGAACATTAAATATTGTGATGTTTGCTCCAGAGGATCTTAATTTAGTCAAAGGAAACCCTCAGCACAGAAGAAGATTTATTGATATAGAGATTGGTCAAATAAGTCCATCATATCTTTATCAACTAACTCAGTATCAAAAGGTAGTTCAACAAAGAAACAATTTATTAAAGGATTTTCGTATGGACAAAAAGAATAAATTAGAGATGTTAGAAATCTATAATCTCCAATTAATTCAATATGGGACAAAAGTAATCAAAAAACGATTGGGATTCTTAGAAAAGCTAAATCATTGGGCAAAAGAAATTCATTTTGGAATTACAAGTCAAAAAGAAGAATTAGAAATTAGATACCAATCTTCTATCAGTAAGGAATTAATGGGTTTAGAAGATACGGAGATAAGTGAGTTGTATGAACAAAAGTTATTAAAGGTGAAGGAGCAGGAGCTAGAACGTGGTGTAAGTCTTGTAGGACCTCATCGGGATGATTTAGATTTCTATATTAATAGAATTAGTGTTCAGTCTTTTGGTTCACAAGGTCAACAAAGGAATACAGCTCTTTCTTTAAAATTAGCGGAAATCGAATTAATTTATGAAGAAGTAGGAGAATATCCTATTTTATTACTGGATGATGTTTTATCCGAATTAGATTTTCAAAGACAAACTCAATTAATTCATACCATCAGAGATAAAGTACAAACTTTTATCACGACAACAAGTACTGAAAGTATCGATGAAGAGACGTTAATGCAATCTTCATTATTTTATGTTGAAGCAGGTTTAATAAGGCGATTAAATTGAGGTGAGTGGAGATGTTTATGCACATTGGTGGTGATGTTGTGATCAGTACCAAAGAAGTTATTGCAATCATAGATATTAGTTTTTCAGATGGTGTTGATAAAAAGGTACAAGATTTTTTAGAACGAGTAGAAAATGAACACAGTGTGGATAAAATAGGGAATAATGAAGAATTAAAATCACTCATTATTACTACCAATAAAATGTATTATACTCCAATTTCCTCTTATACCTTAAAGAAGCGAGCGAATATATTTTTTTCCCAGGAAAATTACTTGATAAAAAAAGGGATTAGAAATGGAAGGGATTAATATGCTAACACAACAGCAAAACCAATATGATGAAAATCAAATACAGGTCCTTGAAGGATTAGAAGCAGTAAGAAAAAGACCAGGGATGTATATCGGTTCAACCAGTGAAAGAGGATTACACCATTTAGTTTGGGAAGTTGTAGATAATAGTATTGATGAAGCATTAGCAGGTTTTTGTGATCATATTCAAGTAATAATTGAAGACGGAAATAGTGTTAAAGTTATTGATAATGGAAGAGGTATCCCAGTTGGAATACATCCTAAAATGGGAAGACCTGCTGTTGAAGTTGCTTTAACTGTTCTACATGCCGGTGGTAAATTTGGAGGAGAAGGCTATAAGGTCTCTGGTGGTTTGCACGGTGTAGGTGTATCCGTAGTTAATGCGTTATCTGAATGGGTAGAAGTGGTTGTAAAACGAGAAGGAAAGGTGCATCAACAACGATATCAGCGTGGGATTCCAGAATATGATTTAAAGGTAATTGGTGATTCAGAAGAAACTGGTACAACTGTTACTTTTAAGCCGGATTCTGAAATTTTTACAGAAACAACAGAATATAATTACGATACCTTAAAGAATAGACTTAGAGAATTAGCTTTCTTAAATAAAGGGATCAAAATTGACTTAATTGATGAACGTGGTGAAGGTAAAAAGGATAGCTTTAAATTTGATGGTGGTATTATTTCTTTTGTTGAATTTCTAAACAAAAATAAGGATCCTTTACACAATGAACCAATTTATGTTGAGGGCAATAAAGAAAATGTAGAAGTGGAAGTTTCATTACAATACAATGATAGCTATACTAGCAATATTCTATCTTTCGCTAACAATATAAACACCCATGAAGGTGGAACTCACGAATCTGGATTTAAAAGTGCGCTTACTAGAGTCTTAAATGATTATGCACGTAAAAACAATTTATTAAAGGAACAGGATTCCAATTTAACAGGGGATGATGTTAGAGAAGGTTTAACTGCAGTTATCAGTGTTAAAATTGCTAATCCTCAGTTTGAAGGACAAACAAAAACGAAATTAGGAAATAGTGAAGTTAGGGGAGTAACAGAATCCCTTTTTGCTGATAAATTATCAATTTTCCTAGATGAGAATCCTTCAGTTGCCAAAAAGGTCATTGAAAAGGGTTTATTAGCAGCAAGAGCAAGAGATGCTGCAAGAAAGGCAAGGGAGCTTACAAGAAGAAAGAATGCGCTTGAAGTAAGTTCACTACCAGGTAAGCTTGCTGATTGCTCTGCAAAAGACCCATCCATTAGTGAGGTATACATTGTTGAGGGAGATTCTGCGGGCGGTTCTGCTAAACAAGGAAGAGACCGACATTTCCAAGCAATATTACCTTTAAGAGGTAAAATTATTAACGTTGAAAAAGCTCGTTTAGACAAAATCTTTGCTAATGAAGAAATTAGAGCAATGATTACTGCACTTGGGACAGGTATTGGAGAAGCCTTTGATATTTCTAAGTTGAGATATCATAAAATTGTAATTATGACCGATGCTGACGTTGACGGCGCTCATATTCGTACCTTATTATTAACCTTCTTTTTTAGATATATGAAGGATTTAATTGAAAATGGACATATTTATATTGCCCAACCACCACTTTATAAGGTTCAACAAGGAAAAACCATTCGTTATGCATATAGTGATAAAGAATTAGAAAAAGTGAAAAATGAAATGGGGAATCGTGAACCAAGTATTCAACGATATAAAGGTTTGGGAGAAATGAATCCTACTCAGCTATGGGAAACTACAATGGATCCAGAGAGTAGAACTTTATTACAGGTAAGCCTGCAGGATGCATCGGATGCTGATAGTGTTTTTGAAACCTTAATGGGTGATAAAGTTGAACCAAGACGGGAATTTATCCAGGAACATGCTAAATATGTACGTAATTTAGATATTTAATCTAATAATCAATTTAATTTAGAAAGAATCCCTTTTCGATAATAGATATTACAGCGAGCTAAGCATATTTTAGGGGACGGAGGTCACATTAATGCCTGAATCAAACTCAAGAGTTAAAGAAATAAATATCAGCCAGGAAATGAAAAACTCCTTTATTGATTATGCAATGAGTGTAATCGTAAGTAGAGCTTTGCCTGATGTTAGAGATGGTTTAAAACCAGTACATCGTAGGATTCTTTATGCGATGAACGAGTTGGGTATGACATCAGATAAACCACATAAAAAGTCTGCGCGTATTGTGGGTGAAGTAATTGGTAAATACCATCCACACGGTGATTCAGCCGTTTATGAAACCATGGTAAGGATGGCACAGGACTTTTCTTATCGTTATCCTCTAGTAGATGGCCATGGAAACTTTGGATCCATTGATGGGGACTCTGCAGCAGCTATGCGTTATACAGAGGCAAGAATGTCCAAAATCTCCTCTGAATTATTAAGAGACATTAATAAAGAAACGATTGATTTTGGCGATAACTATGATGGTTCTGAAAGAGAGCCACTAGTAATGCCTGCGAGATTCCCTAATTTATTAGTTAATGGTGCATCTGGTATTGCTGTAGGAATGGCAACCAATATTCCGCCTCATCAATTAGGAGAAGTTATTGATGGAGTCATTCAATTAATTCAAGATCCAGAAACCGAAATTGCAGAACTAATGAAAATTGTTAAAGGCCCAGACTTTCCTACTGGAGGCATTATCTTAGGAAAAGATGGAATTAAAAAAGCTTATGAAACAGGTAAGGGTTCAGTAGTTATAAGAGCCAAAGCCTTTATAGAAGAGATGAATAACGGCAAAAGCCGAATTGTCGTGGAGGAAATACCTTATCAAGTTAATAAAGCTAGACTGATTGAAAAAATTGCAGAGCTAGTTAGAGATAAAAAAATTGAAGGTATTACTGATTTGCGAGATGAATCCGATCGTAATGGCTTAAGAATAGTGATTGAGTTAAGAAGAGATGTTAATGCCAATGTGATATTGAATAATCTTTATAAACAAACTTCCTTACAAACCTCTTTTGGAATCAATACATTAGCATTAGTGGATGGACAGCCAAAGGTATTAAATTTAAAGCAAGTTTTATCACACTATCTTGATCATCAAAAAGTAGTTATTCGTAGAAGAACAGAATTTGATTTGAGAAAAGCAGAAGCAAGAGCTCATATTTTAGAAGGATTAAAAATCGCTTTAGATCACCTTGATGAGGTTATCCGTTTAATTCGTTCTTCTCAAACTGCTGAAGAAGCAAAAAATGGGTTAATGAATAGCTTTGAGCTAACTGAAATTCAAGCCCAAGCGATTTTAGATATGAGATTACAACGTTTAACTGGTTTAGAGCGGGAAAAAGTTGAAAATGAGTTAAAAGAATTAATGTTGAAAATTGCTGAGTTAAAAGCAATCTTAGCAGACGAGCAAAAAATATTAGCAATTATCCGTGAAGAGCTTCTAGAAGTCAAAGAAAAGTTTAATGATGAAAGAAGAACAGTGATTAGTAGAAGCACCGAGGAAATAGAGGATGAGGATTTAATTCCAGAAGAAGAAGTAGTAATTATGATTACCCATCATGGTTATGTAAAACGTCTTCCAATCTCAACTTATCGAAGTCAAAAAAGGGGAGGAAAAGGCGTTACAGGAATGGGGACAAAGGAAGATGATTTTGTTCGTCATCTCTTTATTACCAATTCGCATAACTATATCATGTTCTTTACCAATAAAGGGAAAGTATATCGTTTAAAGGCTTACGAGATTCCTGAACTAGGTAGAGCAGCAAAGGGAACGCCTATTATTAATTTAATACAGATTGAAAAAGGGGAATGGATTAATGCTGTATTCCCAATTCGAGAATATACAGAGGACCATAACCTATTCTTTGCAACTTCAAACGGAATTGTAAAGAAATCCTTACTGTCTGATTACGCCAATATCCGTAAAGGTGGCTTAATTGCAATTAATTTAAGAGATAATGATGAACTAATTGGTGTTAAGCTTACAGATGGCAATCAAGAAATTATTATGGGAACAAGATTAGGACAATCCATCCGTTTCTCTGAAAAAGATGTAAGGGTCATGGGACGAAGTGCAACAGGGGTAAAAGGGATTCAATTAGACCCAGATGATTTAGTCATTGGAATGGATATCATTAAAGATGACCACGACATATTAATTGTTACAGAAAAGGGTTATGGTAAACGAACACCAGGATCAGAATACCGTAGTCAAACACGTGGTGGCAAAGGAATCAAAACTTTAAATGTAACAAAGAAAAATGGCAAAATCGTTGGATTAAAGGTAGTAAGTGTTGATGATGATCTAATGATTGTTACAACTAGTGCAATGGTTATCCGTCTAAATATGAGTAATATTTCCTTAATTGGCCGTTACACTCAAGGAGTTAGGTTAATTAATATAAAAGATGATGATGCTGTAGCAACAGTCGCTAGAATAAATTCAGATGATATTGAAGTGGAAGCTGATTCAGAAGATACAGAAGATATCATGGAGAAAAATGAAACCGACTCAGATTTAGATTGATATTTTTGATAAAATCAATAAAAGCAAATTTACAAAAAAGGGTCTATTAATTTTAATTAATGGACTCTTTTTTTCTCCACCTATAGAGATTTTTACATTATAATAAGGATAAAGATTCCAATCAATGGGTCAAGGAGAATGAAAATGGGGATAAAAGAAATACATATTAGTAAATTTAAACCAAGTTTAAAATTAGCTGAAGATATATATAGTTCGTTAGGTGGTATTTTATATAGAAAAGGAACAACTCTTAAAGAAAAAGATAATGAGATATTAAAGGCTTTTGGAGTTTTAAAATTTAAAATAGAAGAAGGTAAGCTAATAAATAAAATTGAAGAACGTGATAATAAAGAGTGCCAGTCTACTGATGATGAAGAAAAACCAAATGAAGCTCAACACGATAAGAAAATAACGCTCTTCCAAAGGGAATTTCATCAAGGCACTGTTACTATTGATAAACTCCTAAAAGCAGCAAGAGGTAAAACTGATGTGTCGATATTAGAGTTGAGAGAAGCTATTCAACCATTAATAGATAAATTAAATACCGACCCAAAACAATTATTAACTATTAATAGCAGTTTATTTAAATTAGAACAATACCAAAGCTATCATTCATTATTTGTGGGTTTAATGTCTTACTTACTCGCTAAATGGCTAGAGCTTGATAAAAATGAATGGATGCCAATAGCTTTAGCTGGTGTTCTCCATGATATAGGTATGAGTAGGGTTCCAGATCAGATTACATTCAATAAGGGCAAATTAAACCATTACGAACTAGCGGAAATCAAAAAACATCCCGTATATGGTTACGAAATATTAAAAGAAACAATTGGTTTAAATAAAGGTACATTACTAGCTGTTCTTCAACATCATGAAAGAGAAGACGGAAGCGGCTACCCACTGAAATTAAAAAAAGAACAAATACATAATTATGCTAAAATTATTGCAATTGCAGATGTTTTCCATGCAATGATTTCTAGAAGAACCTATAGATCTGGATATACGATTTTCAATACATTAGAACATTTATTAAGAGAAGGCTATCAAAAACTAGATATGAAGTATGTCCACATCCTTGTTCAAAAGATTTCTCAATTTACCCTTAGTGAAAAGGTACGTTTGAATGATGGAAGACAAGGAGTTGTTATGTTTATTGATCAGCATTATCCAACTAAACCTTGGGTGAAAGTAGGAAATGACATTATTAATTTAATCAATGAAAAAACAATATTTATAAAGGAAATTGAAATAATTTAGAGCATAATAGGAAAACATAATACTATTGCATATAATAATAATTCTAAATAAGATTGACAAAACTAGATTCTATCTGTTATTATAGATTTTGTCGCTTCGGGAGATAATCTCACTGATAGCGATTAATCAAATAAATTATCTTTTAAACAAATGTTGAAAAATGTTTTAAAAAAACATTGACAAACATTATTGATTTATGATAAGATATTATTTGTCGCTGCGAGATGGTGACGCGAAATTGTTCTTTGAAAACTAAACAGTGTAATGCTAAGCGAGCCCTTCAATTTTATTGAAGGACAACAAACAAGCCAAGGATCATCGATTAAGTTCGCAACATCCGTGTTGCAACATCGATGTTAGCACATCCATGTGCATATCAA
>DJVJ01000005.1 GCA_002441135.1 Caryophanales bacterium UBA6259
CCCCCCGTCCCCTTGTCTCCTTGTCCGTTGCTTGGAAAAGCAATGTTCCAATCAAATCTCTCGTCTCCTTGTCTGTTGCTTTGAAAATCGATAATCCCGGCAGCATCCGTCCCTCATTCTTTCCACAGCATATTATTGACCGTTTTTTTTCTAACAGATTGAAAATGGTTGTAATAATCTGGAAAAAAGGATAAGTTTGTGTGGATATACCCGAGTTATGCACAAGCGGAGAAAAAACCGGTTCAACGATGTAGCAAAACAGACAAAAAGCAAAATAATTGGATTGCCAAACAAAAGCAAGAGTGTTCCAGCCTATCCCACAACCTTCCCGTCGCTTCCACACACTTGCTTTTTGCCAACGCACAAATGATGTAATAAATTGCTTTTCTGATCGTTAATGAATCTTATTGAGAAAATCTAGATTGTGAAAAAGTTTTATTTTTGAGATCGATTAATTCTTTACTTTTGTAAAAAGGCTTAACAAAATGAATCAAGCATTATTGACAAGATTATTTAAATCCATTGAGGGTGAGAAAGATGCACCATTAATGAAAATAGCCTTTAGCATAATTGAAGATGAAAAAAGAAAAGGGCATTCAAACCTCGCTGATAAATTGACGAAAATATTAAACGACAATTTATCAAGAGAATTGCAAACGCCTATTTTTAAGGTAGCAAAAGATAGAACCTTTAGTATTCCTGTTGACAGGCGTTATAAATTACCTTTGGCAACGCATGTCGAACATGAGTTTTTAAGACATGAAATGGTCCTGTCTCCTGAAATTAATAGTAAATTCTTACGAATTGAAAAAGAATACTTAGCAAGAGAAAGGTTGGCTCACCATGGACTTAAACCGAGAAGAAAGATTTTATTGCATGGAGCCTCTGGTTGTGGCAAATCAATGGCAGCTGAACGCCTTGCTTGGGATTTAGGATTGCCTTTCTATAAAGTCAGATTTGACACAATAATTTCTTCATATTTAGGTGAATCTGCATCTAATTTGCAAAATTTATTTAAAAGCATGGAGGATTACCCTTGTGTCCTTTTGCTTGACGAATTCGATATTATTGGTAAACAAAGGAATCTTTCATCTAATGATGTTGGTGAAATACATCGGATAGTTAACATATTACTTGGATTGTTGGAAGAATATGAAGGAGAAGGAATTCTAATATGTACAACAAATCTTGAAGGAAGTTTAGATAATGCCTTATTTAGAAGGTTTGACGATTTTATAGAATTACCTAAACCTGGTGAAAAAGAAATTATTGAATTGCTTAGTAACACATTTTCTGCCTTAAAACTTAATAAAAATATCGACCTAATAGATTTCTCGAAAAAATTGAATGGTATGTCCTCCGCTGTTATTGTTAAAATTGCAAATGATGCAGCGAAGAAGGCTATTATTCATTTAAATAGTGAAATTTCATTAGATGACGTTAACGATGCATTTGAGGAGAATAAGGCAATCAATAAATAATTAATGGAACAATTTCCTCATTTAAAGTTTATCCGGAAAATAGCAGGTAAACCTCGTTTTCACAGAGGCGGGGCAGAGAATCCAATAACTAGGGAGAACAAGGAAAATAGACAAGTTCATGGCAATTTCCTTAAACAAAAAACGAGTAAAATAAAGTCGGATTGGTATAACTCTATAAAAAATAGACAATCTGAAGGATTGGCTGATATTGATGAAAATACAGCTCCAATTTTTCTTCAAATAAATCCAGATATAATAAATGCGGAATTTGATTTAGAATCATTTGGTATTGAAATAATTTCAGAGGAAGATGATGGATTTATTATTGGAGCTTCCTTTGATAACCTGAAGTCGCTTGAGGAAAAGATAAACGGATTTTTTACTAAAGATCACGGAACTGGTGGAATTGCAGATTTTTGGAAGATTATCGATGGTGATAGAGAAATTTGGAAACCAAAACACATATTATCAGAATATCTATTTTCAAATTGGAGTAAAATTCAAGATAGGGAAAATTATTTAGTTGAGGTTTCAGTTGCATTTGCAAAGCCAATTGGGAAGGAACCAGATGCATCAAAGCAAGGTGGAGCAGCTAGATTAAAGAAATATAGAGAAGATTTAATAAATAGGGATGACTTATTAACAGAACGGCAAACCCATTTTGAAAAGTTTATAAAATACTATGGTGAGATTAGAAGTTCTCTTGTAGAATTAGAAGATAGTTTTTCATGTCATGTTTTAATAACTGGAAAAGGTTTAAAAGATTTAGTGCTCAATTATCAATTTGTATTTGAAGTTTCTGAGATTGATCAAGTGAAAGTACTCGAAGGACAAACTTCTGATTTTACTGAAATTGCGATAGATATAATAGCTCCCGATGATGATTCTCCTATTGTTGGAGTTATTGATAGTGGTATCATGGAAAACCATAAGTATATTTCACCTGCCATTAAAGGAGATTCCAAATCATATGTTGATGGAGATAATTCTACTGCTGATTATGTGAAAGGTGGTGGACATGGTACCAAAGTAGCTGGAGCGATACTTTATCCAAAGGGAATTACGAATGCTGAATCACCTTATAAATTGCCTTGTTTTATAAGAAATTTAAGGGTACTAGACAAAGATAATTATTTGAATCACAAATACCCTGCTAATTTAATGGAGGTTATTGTAGATGAAAACTCAGATTGTAAAATATTTAATCTTTCTATAACTTCCAATGCCCAGTATAGAAAAAAACACATGTCTTCTTGGGCAGCAATTATAGATAAACTCACTTTTGAAAATGAAATTCTTTTTTTAATTTCTGTTGGTAATATACGGTTTAGTGATATTCAGTATTTAATTAGGGATGGAAGGAAATATCCTGATTATTTAGATGAAATGTTTTGCCGTTTAGCAAATCCTTCACAAAGTCTTTTTGGGTTGTCTGTTGGCTCATTGAATATTTCTGCTTTTGAAGATGAAAACTGGATATCCTTAGGTATGGAAAATGATATTTCAGCTTTTTCTAGAATAGGTGCGGGAATTTGGGATACAATAAAACCGGATGTAGTTGAATATGGTGGTGGTCTTGTTAAATCTAAAAATGGAGATGGCCTTGTAAAACAAAATTCAACAACTTCACCAGAATTGATTCGCTCTACGCTCCATGGTGGAAGTGCATTGGGTAAGGATAGTGTAGGTACATCTTTTTCTGCACCAAAAGTCGCTCATATTTCAGCTATATTGAAACAAATATATCCTGAAGAAGGAGCGAATTTAATAAGGGCATTTATTGTTCAAGGTTCTCGATTGCCCAAAGATTATTTTCTTAAACCAACTAAAAAAAGCATTCAATACTTCGGTTATGGTTTGCCTTCATTGGATAGAGTAATCAGAAATACGGATTATAGAGTTACTTTCTATAATACAGGTAACATATTAGCTGAAGAAGGTCATTTATATTCTCTCAAAATTCCAGAAAGTTTGCGTGGACAAGGTGATGAGTTCGACATATTAATTGAAGTAACATTGGCCTTCACTGCCCAGGTAAGAAGGACGCGGCAGAAAACTAAATCATATTTATCAACTTGGCTTGATTGGACAAGTTCTCGATTAGATGAGAATTTTGATAATTTTTCAAGAAGAAGTTTAGTCTTTGAGAATGGTAATTCGCAAGATGATTACTCTGAGGAGGATTCTTCACAAGCTATTAAATGGAAGATTAGAGAAAGAAGAGATTGGGGGGAGGTAAAAGATATATATAGAAGTAACAGTTCACTACAGAAAGACTGGACAATCCTAAAATCATATGAGCTACCAGAAGAACTAAGTTTTTCTATTCGTGGACACAAAGGATGGGATAAAAACAAATTAGATATACCTTATGCGATTACTGTTTCATTAGAAACTTTAGGAGCCGATGTTCCTATCTATAATGACTTAAGAATTGAGAATGAAATTGGAATTGAAACAGAAGTTTAAAATAGATACCCATTTCTCCACCATCACCGCGCTGCAAGGCACATTGGCAAAACGCTCAGAGCCAACGCTGCAACCAAGTTTTGCCAAAGAGCCTTTTCACCCTTCCCGCTCCAACGCTAGACAGAGAGACAGTGCAAACTTGATAAATTAGCTGATTAAAAATATAAACCGCCTGTGCCTAATAAATAGGAATATGAGCGGTCTGCAAGACCCAGTGAATATTCCCGGTTGAACTACATCCCTACCGGGGCTATGCACTTACTGGCAGTTTTCGTTAGGATTCAGAGGAAAGTTGAGCTATTGGGATAGTAGTGTTTCTGATTTTGGGGATAATAATGTTATGTTGTTCTGACTATTCCGGTCCAATCGGCGCCCCCCATTCCGGCGCATTCGGCGCCAGTATTCCGGCGCATTCGGCGCCACCCCCAAAGCAGCAAAAAATGAAATTTGAGACAATTGAATAAACATTACTATCACCTGACATTCCGGCAGAATCGGCGCCACCTTCCCAGGCAGTTAGGTTATATCCAAAGCTCTTGTCCTGAACCAGGCATTTTGTCAGATCGACCGATGCCGGTGTAACAGGAAAAGGCAAACCAGTAAGCAAGGCCTGCTTTGTTCCGGATTGGGTGGCCTGGTACAGTCCGGAATATTCACGCAGAGCTCACCGAAGACAATCTGCAACCCAAAATCCAAAATCCGCATTCCGCAATCCGCAATCCGAACCGGAGCGAAGCGGAGTTCACCGAAGGTAATTCCGCATTCTGCATTCCTTTTCATAGGTTGCTTTTTGTACTTTTTTCTTGATAAAAAAGTACCAAAAAATCACGGCTGCGTAAAAAAGGCTAAAACCCGGCGAGCATTTTGGCAGGAAGAATCAAGGTTGTTACTGCAGAGCTCTGCTGCAAACCGATGTACAAAAATCACCCGAGCTCTGCCAGCCATTATCGCGTGCGCTTCTTCTTTATTTGTTCGCTGCCGGGTTTCTTAACGCCTTTTTTACAATGCCGGTCCTTTGTCTTCGCTGGCGGCATAAGCCATTGGTAAAATTCCATTCACGAAGTAGGAGCGGGCTACGTCAGATGAAAATGTGGGAATGTTTATTCAAAGCCCTGATCACAAATCAAATACGGATGTTTTAGAAATTAAAAATTAGAACTTAGAAATTAATTCC
>DJVJ01000007.1 GCA_002441135.1 Caryophanales bacterium UBA6259
TCGTAAAACTGCTGGAGAATTAGAGGTTTTTCTTTCACAGCATTTACCCGATAAAACCAATTGGCGTAAAATGCTGAAAGGAGATTTAGTGGATAAAGATATTTTAGAAATTAGAGAACAGGTTTTAAGCATCATTCCTGATCGTTTTAAAGATTTTATATTGTCACAGAAAGATGTGAATGAATTTGTTTATCCGATTTTAGAGTCCCTTGATAAAATAAGTTCATTATCCTTTGACAAATTACCAGCAGTTGAAGGGAAGCTAATGGGCCTAAAAGGACAGTATCTAATCTTAGATATTGGTGTTCTAAATATTAAAAAGCATTCCGGTTATCAAATTGAATTAAAGCTATTATAAATTTATCTTCTATTGCTGGGACTAGCTCCATATATATGTATTAAACAATACATATTAAAAATCCGTAAAGGAGTATGGATATGGAGCGAAACCCACTTTTTTTTATGTTAAGAAAACATTTTTTTATGATGATATTTTTGTTTTTTTTGATACCAGCAACACCTACTTTAGCCTTAGAGGATCATCATAATGTTCTTCCAAAGCTATTGGAGGGAGAAAGAATTTTAAAGGAACGTTCTTTTGTAAAAAATGAAACCCCTACCGTTTATCTGACTTTTGATGATGGTCCTTCTAAATTAACCCCCCAAGTATTAGACATATTAAAGACGGAAAATGTAAAAGCTACTTTTTTTGTATTGGGTCAATTAGCTGAATCAAAAAAAGACTTGGTAAAAAGAATTAATGATGAAGGCCATTCTATTGGTAATCATACCTATTCCCACAAGTATAACAAGCTATATACGAGCTTTTCGACATACTGGCAGGAAATTCAAAAGACAGAGGATATCTTAGAGGAGATTATAGGTTATAGCCCATCCATTGTTCGTACTCCGGGCGGGACCTATAAAAATTGGGATCCATTTTACTTTTTTTATATGGATCAAGCAGATTATTTAATCTACGACTGGAATATAGATAGTGGAGATTCCAAAAGAGTAGGTGTACCTTCCAATGAAATTATTCAAAATGTAAAAAAGGCTAAATTAAATAATAAACTAATTTTATTAATGCATGATGGAAATGGTCATGAGTATACAGTAAAGGCATTACCTGAAATTATTCACTATTTTAAGGGAAAAGGGTATCAATTCAGCATTCTAACAGAAAAAGTGGAGCCTATTGTTCATCCAAATATAGCAACCCGTTGGGAAAGAGAAAATGAATTTGAAAAGAGAAGTATGTTTGTAAGAACAGCAAGAGAAATAGAATTTGTAAAAAATACTGAAAAGATAACTAGAATACAACAGAAGAACTTTGATGATTTATTGTCAGCTGAAAATACTCGGTTGCTTGTTTCTGCAGAAACAACATGGGAAAAAGTGAAACCAAAATCAATCAAATATCAGATATCAATGCTTATCGATAAAATCACTCAAGTTGTCTTTTCCTTTCCAATGTTATTTAATTATAATGAATAATAAACATGTTTAAATCAAAAGAAAGGGTGAAGACTCGTTGGCTTGGTTTGATACATTTGCTAAGGATTATGATGAATGGTATAGCTCAAAGCTAGGTTTTTTTGTAGATACGGTAGAAAAGCAGCTTATTGAAGAATTAGCAGAGCCTAAGAAGGAGCAACAGGTGTTGGATATTGGAGCAGGAACAGGAAATTATTCCTTATGGTTAGCTCGAAAGGGGCTAAATGTTACTGCGATAGATCAATCTGTAGAAATGATGAAGTATGCTAAGGAGAAGGCGGAAAATGAAGGGCTTACTATAAAATGGATGCTAGAGGATGCTCATATTCTTCCTTTTGAAAATGAACAATTTGATTTAGTGATTTCTATAACTGCAATTGAATTTATGGATCAGCCACAAAAAGTATTGATGGAAGCAATGAGAGTATTAAAACCAGAAGGTCGTTTAGTGATTGGATTACTAACCAAGGATAGCTCTTGGGGAGAATTGTATCAAAAGATGGTAAAAGAAAATCCAGATCATCTATTTGCGAAGGCTCATTTGTATACGGAAGAAGAAATTGCACAGCTATTGCCATATCCTTATTTGTTGAAAAAGGGACTATATATAGCCCCAACAGAAGATTTCGATGTAGAACAGGCAAAATTAGCTGAAGAAGAGATGCAAAAAACACAAGCAAATAGAGCGGGATTTTTTGCGGTATGCTGGAAAAAGGAGTAAAGATATGATTTCTTGTCAAATAGCACTTTATCCACTAGCAACAAAGGATTTTGAATCCGTTATTATAAAAGCCTTGGATTCCATTAGCTCTTTAAAATCTGAAGGATTATCTATAGAAGTTGGATCGATGAGTACTGTTCTCAAGGGTAAAGATGAGGTTGTATGGAAGGCAGTTAGGACTTTGTTTGACCAGGCAAGCCATCAAGGACAACAAATTGTTCTTAATGCTAGCTTTTCAAATGAATGTGGCTGTGATTTGTAAGGAAGAAAGTAGAAGATTATTCTTAAAATAAGAATAATCTTTTTTCTATTTTATTCCTTTTTGTAGTAGACTATTTATATTAGATTAAGGAAATTCTGAATAGGTATATTAAAGTTAGAATATAATCGTATGAAATAATTTGACATTGGGGGGAGAGTATGGATAAAAAACAGCGCTATATTTTAATCACATTTTTATTAGGGGTTTTTATGGGAGCAATTGATGCTGGAATAGTAGCTCCAGCATTAACAGCAATTGTACAAGATTTTGGTATTAATTTTAAATGGAGCGTTTGGGTAGTAACAATCTACACGCTTATTTATGCTGTAAGCATGCCTATTATTGGTAAGTTGGCAGATTTGTATGGAAGAAAAAATCTATTTATGATAGGCATTATTTTGTTTGGAATAGGTAGTCTATTGGCGGGGTTTTCTTCTACAATGGCATGGATGATGATTGCGAGAATAATTCAAGCCTTAGGTGGTGGAGGAATCATGCCAATTGCAAATGCTGTGATTGGCCAGAGCTTCCCCCCAGAAAAACGTGGAATGGCTTTAGGACTTGTAGGTGCAACATTTGGAGTAGCAACAATTATCGCCCCTAATCTAGGTGGTTTCATTGTGGATCAGTTAAATTGGAGATGGATCTTTTTTATTAATGTTCCAATTTCTATTATGATTATTGCGATGGCCCTGAAAATCCCAAATCAGGTTGAAAATGAAAAGAAACAATTAGATTGGCTTGGCACGATGGTACTTAGTATTATTATCTTAGCATTAATGTACGGACTTACCAATTTGGAAGTGAATAATGTAGTTAGTTCTATTCTTTCGTGGAAGGTTTGGCCATTTCTGCTCTTGTCCGTTGGTCTTATTTACCCTTTTATCCTATTAGAAAAAAGGGCAATTGATCCTATTATTACATTGCGTTATTTTAAGGATCGAAATATTGTATTTACTTTAATTATTAGTTTTATTACTGGAGCAGGAATGATTTCAATGATTTTTGTACCTGCTTTTTCTGAAGTACTATTAGGGTTAAGTGGAGGTAAAGGGGGCTACATTATGACTATTCTTGCGGTAGCTTCTGGAGTTTCAGCTGGCCTAGGTGGAATTTTACTCGATAAATGGGGTGCTAAACAGGTTGTTATATTAGGTTTTGCCCTCAGCCTTATTGGATCATTAAATCTTGCCTTTTTTGCGAATGGCTGGTGGACACTAATTATTGGATTAATTATTTCTGGCTTTGGAATTGGTTTTACGATGGGTGCACCATTAAATTATATGATTTTAACATTGACAGAAAAAGAAGAAGCGAGTGTTGCACTTGCGTTGGTAAGTCTATTTAGATCGATTGGAACCACCATTGGCCCAATATTATTAGCTGGATTTATTTCAGGTGCGGCTACTAAAATTCCATTGAATATGGAACAAAATTTAAGAGAAAGATTTGGCGAGAATATTCCAACCTTCCAGTGGGGGAGCGAGCAATCTGGCTACCAGCAAGGAGGATTTTCTCTTGACCAGGCGATCGATATGTTACCAGCTGGAATCCCTACTCCCATTAAGCAGCAAATAATAGAGGTTATCCAAGAAACCGTGAAATCAACCTTACTAGGTGGGTACACTAAACTATATATCGGGAGTTCCATTATTTTTTTAATAGGCATTATACTAGCAACTAGATTACATCTTTTAAAGGAAGAAAGACAAATTGAAAAAGTCGAAAGGAGACCATAATATGGATCAACAACGATTAGAAATGTTTAAAGTATTAACAGAAGCACATGGTGCACCAGGCTTCGAAAGAGAAGTTAGGGAGTTAATGAAAAAATACATAGGTCAATATACAAATGAAATCGTTCAGGATAAACTTGGTGGTATATTTGGGGTTGTTAGAGGAAATGAACAGGGCCCAAAAGTAATGGTCGCTGGTCATACAGATGAGGTTGGCTTTATGGTTACTCAAATTACCGAAAACGGTTTTATTAAATTCCAGCCATTAGGAGGTTGGTGGAATCAAGTATTATTAGCGCAACAGGTTCGAATTTTAGCGAAAACAGGAGAGGTATACGGGGTAATTGGATCGCTACCACCACATTTACTTTCTGATGATGTTCGCAATAAACCAGTGGATATTAAAAAGATGTTTATTGACGTTGGGGCAGATAGTAAAGAGGATGCGGAGAATATGGGGATTCGACCTGGACAACCAATTGTTCCTGCTACTCCATTTAGAGTAATGAGTAATCCAAAGAAATTAATGGCAAAAGCATGGGATAATCGATTTGGTTGTGCAATGGCAATTGATTTACTAGCAGAGGTGAGCAAAACCACTTTACCAAATATCTTATATTCAGGGGCTAATGTTCAAGAAGAAGTGGGACTAAGAGGGGCAGCAGTTGCTGCGAATATGATTAATCCAGACATCTTTTTTGCACTAGATGCAGGCCCTGCTGGTGATGTTCCAGGTGCTCCTACGGATGCGATGGGGAAATTAGGAGACGGGGTCTTAATTCGCATTTATGACCGATCCTATATCACTCACCAAGGTATGCGTGAATATATTCTGGATACGGTTGAAGGATTAGGTATAAAGCATCAATATTTTGTCTCTCAGGGTGGAACAGATGCAGGACGTGTTCATCTTCATGACAAAGGAGTACCATCCATCGTTGTATCTATTCCATCGCGTTATATCCATAGTCATGCTTCTATTATTCATTATGATGACTATATGGCAGCGAAAGAGACTTTAACAGCTTTAGTAAAAAATTTAGATAGAACTACATTGGAATCAATTATAAAAAAACAGTAGTTAAATTAAAAAAATGCCACTCATTGAGTGGCATTTTCAGTATTTTTAGCATTTATCCTTTTCTCTATAAAATACATTTTAGTCCCTATACCAAGGCCAATCAATACCATGAAAATGGTAACAAAGGAAACACCCATCCAACCAAAAGGCTCATAAATAAAACCAAGGGATGTGCTTCCAAAACTGCCTCCAATATAATACGTTAATAGATAAAGACCTGAAGCACTTGCTTTAGATGAAAGGGCATAATGACTCACCCAGCTGCTTGCTGCTGAATGAGCAAAGAAAAAGCCGAAAACAAAAATAAGAAGACCTAAGAAAATCATAATTAAATTTGGAATAATCATTAGGATTAATCCAACAAGAATCACTGCGAATCCAAGTAGGATTCGTTCTGAACTATTTAGACGATTATCTAATCTCCCGGATAATGTGGAACTAAAAGTACCAGATAGGTAACTAATATAAATCAATCCAATAACGGTCGTTGATAAATTAAAGGGAGCCTTGTGTAGATGATATCCCAAATAATTAAAGCTACCAATGAATATGAATAGTAAAATACCACCAATATAAAATGCTAGTCTTAATATTGGATTTTTGTAATGATCAAAGCTGTGTAATAAAGTTCTAATGGAGAATGGGCGCTGCTTAAAATTTTTACAGCTAGGCAAATAAAATAGAAATAAAAAAAAGGAAATAATACCAACGGCCCCAATAAATAAGAAAGAATACTGCCATCCCCAATGATCAGAAATAAAGCCACTTACAATTCTACCACCCATTCCTCCTAAGCTATTTCCACTAATGTAAATCCCTATGGCTAGTCCAATAGCAGCTTTATCATATTCTTCACCAATATATGCTAAGGCAACCGCAGGTAAACTGGCAAGGAAAATACCCTGTAAGGCTCGCAAAATTAATAGTGTTGAGAAATCTGGAACAAAAAATATGGTAATAGACAATATAGAAGAGGCCATTAGCCCCATCGACATAATATTTTTTCTACCAAAGGTATCTGACAAAATCCCAAAGATAACAAGAGAAATACTTAAGGTTAATGTTACCAGTGAAACAGCTAAGCTAGCTGTGGTTGGCGACACCCCAAACTCTTTGCTAAACAACGGCAATAGGGGCTGTACCATATGTAAGCTCGCAAAAATAAAAAAAGAACTTACACTTAAGGTAATTGTAGCTTTCCAAAATTCGGCGCTATTTAATTGGATTAATGGCTTACATTCTAGATCAACTTTTCTTCGTTCATTTAGCATTGCAATTCACTCCCGTGGAAGATACCTAGTAAAACCATTATAATTGAAAAATTTGGATATGATAATAAAAACATCATTTTTACTGAGGTATTTATTAAAAAAACGATAGGGGTAAATTCATGAAGAACAAATCAAAGATTGTCTTAATTGGTAGTGGGGCAGTAGGATCTACTTTTGCTTACACTGTATTATTAAAAGGATTGGCCAATGAATTGGTAATTATCGATGCTAATAAGGATAAAGCAGAAGGAGATGTTTTAGATCTTAATCATGGTCTTTTATTAGCACAACCGATGAAAATATATGCTGGTGAGTACAAGGATTGTACAGACGCTGATATTATTGTAATTACCGCTGGTGCAGCACAAAAGCTTGGAGAAACACGAATAAATCTAATGCAACGTAATGTAGATATATTTCAACAAATTTTAAGTAATGTTGTACAATATAATCAAGAGGCTATTTTTTTAATCGCAACAAACCCTGTAGATATTCTAACTTACATTACTATAAAGCTTACTAATTTACCTGCTAATCGAATCATTGGGTCCGGAACATTATTGGATAGTGCTCGTTTTCGATATTTAATCTCACAAGAAGTGAATATTGATCCAAGAAGCATTCATGGGATGATAATCGGAGAACATGGTGACACGGAGTTACCTTTATGGAGCTTATTAAATATTGCGGGGATTTCTCAAGAAAATCTTACAGAAAATTCAAGGTGCTACTTGTCCTCTCAACAAAAAGAAGAGATCTTTCAACAAACAAAGAATGCTGCATATCAAATTATTGAGAAAAAGGGTGCAACATATTATGCTATTGCTTTAGCATTAGCACGCATATGTGAAGCAATTCTAGGAAACCAAAAATCGGTTTTACCAGTTTCAGTATATCTTGAAAACTATAAAGGAATTGATGACGTCTGTATTGGAATACCAAGTATTATTGGTAGAAGCGGAGTTGAGAGCATTATGGATATTCCTTTATCAAATCAAGAAGAACAACAATTATTGCAATCAGCCAATCAATTAAAAGCTTTTTTAAAGGAAATTAGACTACCAAACTAATAAGGAGTTTTTAAATGGATAATATTATTAAACAAGTAAAACAAATAGTGAAAGAAAAAATGTTAGAAGAATTTTCTGGACATGATTACTGGCATGTAATGAGAGTTTATCATAATGCGCTACACATCCTTGAAGAAGAAAACACCCCCAAAAATATTAATTCTACAGTAGTGAAATTAGCAGCACTTTTACATGATATTGGTGACTATAAGATTACTGGTTCTGAGGAAGCACAAATAGAGATTCCAAGAAATATCCTTACAGAGCTAAAGGTAGATCAAGATATAATTGCACATGTTATTAATATTATTGATCAAATTAGCTTTCATAAGGGAATGCAAAAGCTAACCTCCATTGAGGCAGAAATTGTTCAAGATGCCGATCGTTTGGATGCGATTGGAGCAATAGGGATTGCTAGAGCTTTCGCTTATGGTGGGGCTAAGGAAAGAGAAATATGGAATCCAGAGGATCAACCAAAAAACAATATGTCAAAAGAGGAATATATGAATAATAAGGGAAGTAGTATTAATCATTTCTATGAAAAATTATTATTGTTAAAAGATAGAATGAATACAGTGACAGGCAAGAAAATTGCGGAAGAAAGACATCATTTTATGGAATCGTTTTTAGAACAATTTTACGAGGAGTGGAATGGAAAACGATAAAAAAAGGACCATTCATTTGACGAATTAAGCGTCAATCATGAATGGCTTTTTGATTTATTTGCAATTATACTTTCTTTTTTGTTCTTCAAACAATTTAATATGATGCTCTTCATCCCTAATAATTCTCTCGAGAATAGCTTGAATATGCGGATCCTTAATCATGTTGATATGTTTTCGATAACTTTTAATAGCTGCTATTTCAGCGTCTATATCTAATTGGAGCTGTTCACATAAATGATTACCGTAGCCTACAAAGCTTCCATTCCAGTAATGACCTTGTGTGCTTTCCCCACCACGAATTCTTGGATCGCCACCTAATAAGAGGATTAATTCAGCTAAAATTTCCATATGGTACATTTCATTGATAGAAACACCCTCCATTAGATCTCCTAATTCTTCACTAATGGTTTCAAAGAAATAATGATGATAAAGATATTGGCTAATCGCAGTAAATTCACTCACAATACCAGCATAATCGTCCATTAATAATTCTGCATATTTAATATTAGGCCGCTCAACTTTAATATCAGGATAGGGTCCTGGTGCGCGATACTTACTAAATCGTTCACTTAAATGTTCACTCAATTTAAATTCCCCCTCAACATACTCTTTCTATATATATGTATGCTTTAGTAATATTTAGTAAAACATAAACTTATAGATTTCTTTATCTGTTAAACTGCATTTCAATACACTCAGCTCCTTTACAGTCGCTATATTATTTAGAGAGAATAAAGAAAAGAGAGAAACTCTAGTTTAAAAGAGTGGAGGGATTTAAGATGATCAAAATCTATTACTACAATCGGTGTGGTACATCAATAAAGGCGAAAAAATTTTTTGATGAACATGGAATGGATTACGAAATAGTTCCTATCGTTGAAGAGCCTCCTACGAAGGAGGAACTTAAGAATATGCTCTATCAAAGCGGATTAGATATAAAAAAATTTTTTAATACTAGTGGCCAATCCTATCGTGAACAAGGAATGAAGGATAAAGTTAAAAGTTTAACAGAGGAAGAATTATTAGAAATATTAGCTGCTGATGGGAAAATAATAAAGAGACCTGTTATAACAGATGGTAAAACGACCACGGTTGGTTGGAATGAGAAAATTGCAGAGGCTTGGGCAAAAAAGTGAAAAAAAATAATTTAAATACTTCTATTTTAAGTTTTATTGAAATATGTTAAAATGAAATAGAATAGTCTAAATTTTCTGTTAATTATAATCATTACAAATAAAATTTAAATATTAAGGAGGGAACACCATGAGTAACTTTTGTTGTGGGGCTAGTAAGGTTGGAAGGATTTCATCCGTAGTCAATGAAGACCTACTTGTTCATCAGGTTCCCGTCCTCTACTGTCCAGTATGTAAAGATGTGGAGGTTCATCCTGATATCAAGGCAAGGGTGGATATGTTAACAAAGCATGCTAAAGCAAATGGTTTCAGTGAACTTTTTTGCCAAGGAAAATTAGATATACATCATTACGATGAGTTGTTTGAGAATTGTTCTACAGTTGATCGAGGTAATCAACAAGGTGTTGTCCAATCACAAATTGATATTGCATTAGGTCTATTAACTTTTGCTCAAAGCATTAATGATGAGATCTGGGAAAAAGAATTAAAGGACCGTTTATCAGCTTTAAGCAAAAAAGATTTAACAAATAGTAAATGACGACAATAAATTGAATAAGATAAATACCTCTGATTTAAAATAACCCTAAATTAGGGTTATTTTTTTCGATAAAAAGTTGTATACTCAATCATGTTACTTATAGAGGAGGATTATGATGACTAGAGAAGAATTTATCGATGAATGTCTCGAGCTAATTAAGGAAATTGAAGATGATCATAATGAAACCACGCTTTTCGTTGGTTATCTTAATGAACAGATTCTAACCCAAGATTTTGATGTTCCTTTAGAAGAGATACTTGCCATTGTTAAGAAGTACAAGCCTATTATCTATATGCATATGAAGGTAACCTCTAAAGGAGATTTTAGAAAATTATTAAATACAGATCTCACTGCTGAAGATGCACTAAAGCGGTTAAATCGAGAGGATGCTTTTTTCGGCGAATAGGTAAGTATAATATTTATCCTATTCGAAATAAGAGCTAAATAAAGACGAAACAGTAAAGATAACCTATATCAATGGTAGAAATAGGTTATCTTTTCTAATTTCCGATGTTTTCTACTTTTAAAACATGATATAGTAATATTTAGAGTTACGAAATTTTAGGTTGAAAGAGGTTTTTTTTCATGAACCCGTTTGCATATTGGATTGATATTATTAAAAATTATCCTAGTAATATCAAAAATTTTCTTGTAGCCAACCTCTTTTTACAAGTTGGATTAGGAATGTTTACAATTTTATATAATTTATATATCAAATCGATTGGATTTACCCATGAAGTAAATGGTCAAATTATTTCTATGCAAGCATTAGCAACGGCAATAGCTTTAATACCTGCCGGAATTTTAGGGGATCGATACGGCAGGAAACGATTTTTACTATTCGGCATATTCTTTTCAGCAGTTATTTTTTTTATTCGCTCTCTGCTAATCACTGATTCTCTCTTGATTTTATTTGCATTTGCCTCAGGGATATTTTTTTCCTTTATTCAGGTTTCTATTGTGCCTTTTCTAGCGGATAATAGTTCTCAGGTGAATCGAGTTGAACTATTTAGTGTTAATTTCTCGCTACAGATGGTGGCAAATATGGTGGGAAATATGAGTGGCGGTTTAGTTAGTGATGGACTACGGCTTATAATGAATTTTAATGAAATGACAGCTATACGAATTAGCTTAATTTTAGGATCTTTCATTTTTTTGCTTACCATTATTCCACTGTTACAAATTAAGGAAAAAAAGAGAAGTTATCAGATTGATAATATACGGCATTGGGATTTCTTTGAAAAAAAAGAACAATATTTGTTAATTTTAAAATTTACTATAGGATCACTAATTATTGGTTCAGGGTCAGGACTTGTTATTCCTTATTTAAATCTATATTTTCGGGAACGCTTTTACGCTAGTGATTCCAGTATTGGGATTGTAGTTGCTTTAGGACAGCTAGCAACAGCAGTTGCAATGATTATTGGTCCGTGGATTGTTAAAAAAGTGGGAGAAGTGAAGGCAGTCGTTATTTTGCAATTAAGCTCTATTCCGTTTTTACTTTTAACGGGTTACACAAAAATTTACCTTATTGCAGCGGTTGGATTTCTCATTAGGCAGGCATTAATGAATGCAGGTAATCCAATACAACAATCCCTGATGATGGATAAAATTGAGGATTCGAAAAAAGGCTTTGCCAATAGCCTAGGACAGATGGTGTTTCAATTAGGCTGGGCAATTATGGGGCCAATAAGTACGTCTATTGTAGCTAGTAAGGGGAGCTATTATGGATATGCACAGGTATTTTCTGTTACAGCGATTATTTATATTATAGGCTCTTTTTATTTCTTTACTGTTTTCAAAAAATTTACAGTTGAAAATAAACAAGTTGGATAGTCAAAATGGACTATCTTTTTTTCTTTCTTTTTGAATAGAAATAATACGAAACAAAAACTTAGGAATATTTTTCTATATTACTTCATTGAGTAAATCGTTTATAGTAGTTCTATAGGAGTACCCCCATAAATAAAAAAATAGAAACGAAAATTTGTAGTGCGAGGTGTATATAGTGATCAGTCGTTTCCTAGGAAAAAGGAGCCAAGCACAAGAAAAAATAGAATCAGCAAGAAATTTAGACAATGATATATTAGCGGCTCAAACAGGAGATATTCATTTACGTAATCAATTATTAAAAGAATATCAGCCTTTTATACTAAAAATCACATCCAAGGTATGCAAAAGATATGTTGATGATAAGGATGATGAATTTAGCGTTGCATTAGTTGCCTTTAATGAGGCAATTGATGCCTACGACCAGCATCAAAAGGCCTCTTTTTTGTCATTTTCCGAGTTAGTAATGAAGCGTAGGCTAATTGATCATATTCGAAAGCAACAAAAGTTTCAAAATCAACTGCCAATGACAACGTTTGAGGTACAGGATGAAGAAGATCACCTTTTAAATCCGGTAGAAATTAAACAAGCATGGATAGAATATGAGGAGCATCAAACTCAAGAAAAACGGAAAGAAGAGATTTTAGCCTATATAAAAGAGTTATCTAACTATGGGATTTCTCTTCAAGAATTAGTGGAAATTTCACCCAAACATAAGGATGCTAGAGCAAATCTTTTCTCAATTGCAGATATTTTAGTCAAAGATACCCAAATGCTAAGTTATTTAAAAGAAAGAAAAGCGCTTCCGATAAAAGATTTACTATTAAAGGTAGAAGTAAGTCGTAAAACGATTGAAAGAAATCGAAAATATATTATTGCACTAGTGGTGATTCAAGTTAATGAGTTTTATTTCTTAAAAGATTATTTGCAGCTATAAATGGGAGGAGGGAATAGGATGAATAAAGGTGTTGTTATGGACGTTCTTTCAGAAAGAGAGGCAATTGTTCTTACCAGTGATGGTCAATTTTTGAAAGTGGCTCCTCAAAAAAGTGGTTTTCAAATAGGAGAAGAAGTTGCGTATTCTATTACCCAACGTTCCTTAGCAGGTAAAAAGAGATTCGGCTCTTCCATGAGATGGATTGCTTCTATTGCAGCAGTGTTTTTAGTATTCTTTATAGGCTTACCAGGTTATTTTGGTTTAAATATCGGATCACAAGAAGTGGAAGCATATGTTTCTGTTGATATTAACCCAAGTGTAGAGTTTGGCATTAATTCTCATAAGAAAGTGGTTAATGTGAAAGCATTAAATGCTGAAGCCGAGGAATTATTAGAAATTATTCAAGAAAAAACAGTTGATCAAGATTTAAGTCAGGCCATCAATTATCTGATATTAGAGTCCAAAATAAGAGGATTTATAAATGAAGATACTAGGGTAATTATCTCTACCACGAAGCTAAAGGAAAATGTGGATCTTAATGAAATTGAAGAAAAAATAACAGAAGTAGTAGCTGAACAGGAAAAAGAAAATACGCCAATTCAGATTACTTCAATTGAAACTTCGACCAAATTTAGAGAGGAAGCTTTGAAAAATGGTCTAACTGCAGGGAAATTTGCAGTTTATGTTACCGCAAAAAGTAGTGGTAATAATGTATCTATTGATGAGGTAAAGAAAGAATCGGTAAAGCAAATGAATGAGGCAATTGAATTCATTAAAAAAGAAAAAGCTGAAAAGAAAAATCTAGCTCAATTAATTGACCAACAGCTTGACCATTTAGAAAAAAATCTTCCTAGTAAAGCTGAGAATAAATTTCAAGAAAAGAACGAAGATAAAGAAAAGAAACTAAATCAAAAGACTGAGCAAAAAGATGGAAAGTCTCCACAAAAGGAAATACCAGCAGAAATTTCGGGGTATGGTAAAGATAAGGAAAGAGACAAGGATAAAAATAAGGATAAAGAAGTAAAAGCAAACTTTGGTTCAGATGAAAAGAAACTATTTTTACAAATTAAAAAGTGGTCTGATTCCTTTAAAAAAAGCTTCAATAAAAATGAAATAAAAACGGAGCAATCTAGGGAAAATTACAACAATGGGAAAATAGACGACAATACAAAAGAGAAAAATAATAATAGTAATAAGGAAAAAAATAATTCAAGTAAAGAAAAATAATTAAAATAAGCGTAAAAGAAGAAAAGAACTATCTTCTTTTACGCTTTTTATTTATTTCTTTAATTCTACTATTGTTCAATAAAGATGGAGGTGCGAATTCCAATCGAATTAATGCCAGAAAAGGTTTCTGGATCAAAATAAGTCCAGTGATTGGCCTCATCTAAATAAATATTTTCGTTAGAGTGTAGTAGGTTGAATTCGTCTTCTGTTAAAAATTGATAATCGTATTTATTTAATAGACGAATCCGCCATATACTTTTCCCATTTAATTGATAGAACCATGATTTTATTTTATTGCAATTCTCTAGTGTGTGATTAATGGTTTTATTACACAAAGGGCATACAAAGTTCACTCTTTTCCCCTCCCCTATATTTTAATATTATGTATTTAGTGGGAAAATTTCAATAATAAATTAAAATTAATCCAATCCAACAAATTAATCGATAGGAGAATATGATAATATGAGAAAAAAATTAAGAGAATTAGGATTATCGATTGGAGTTCATCCAACTGGTCATAACAATAATATTACAGATGTTCCAGGAGTTAAGGTAGGCCATTTTACACTATGGGAAGAGGATGAGGAGGGTAGGTCATTAAGAACAGGAGTCACTGCCATATTACCGCACGAAGGAAATTTGTTTCAGGAAAAAGTTTTAGGTGCTTCCTATGTGATTAATGGTTTTGGTAAAACCATTGGATTAGTTCAATTAGAGGAACTAGGAACTATTGAAGCGCCAATAATGTTGACAAATACATTTAGTGTTGGTGCAGTGCTTGAAGGAACCCTGCAATATATGTTAACTCAAAATCCACAGATTGGTGAGACCACTGGAACGATTAATACTATTGTTGGAGAATGTAATGACAGTTATCTAAACCATATACGTGGTATGAAAATTAAACCGAATCATGCTATAGCAGCATTAAATAATGCCAAAGCTGGGATTATACTTGAAGGAAGTGTAGGCGCTGGAACTGGAATGACCTGTTTTGGCTGGAAAGGTGGAATTGGCTCTGCATCAAGAAAAATCGACTTAGATTCACAGGACTTTATGATGGGGGCTTTGGTATTAAGTAACTTTGGAAAAAAAGAAGAACTATTATTTAAAGGTTTTCCTGTAGCAGATTTTTTCTCGGAAGAAGTAGAAGTTAAATCATTAAATTTTCAAGAACAGCCACGAGATGGTTCCATTATTATTGTTATTGCTACAGATTTACCGCTTAGTGAACGTCAATTGAAGAGGATATCAAAACGTGCAACTGTAGGGTTAGCTAGGACGGGATCACATATTCACCATGGAAGTGGAGATATTGTAATTGCCTTCACAAATTCACATAAGATAGCTCACGAAGGTTCAGGATTACATATAATAAAGCAAGTAAGTGAAAATAAGATGAATTTATTTTTTGATGTTGTTGCTGAGCTAGTGGAAGAAGCCATATGGAATTCTCTTCTTACTGCTACTACTGTGATTGGTGATAAGGAGAGGATTAGGGAAGAGCTTCCAGTTCATAAGTTAATAACTCATTTAAGTCCTATGAAAAAATGAATAATTTAGTAATAATGGTAAATTAGTGATAGAATAATGCGCAATGCTTTCGGGTATCGTAAAAAATACAAATAACATTTATGTTTTACATAGTAAATAACGATCCTCCTGAAGGGAGTGATACTAAAATGAGCTTAGCTACATGGTTTATTTCCAGCTTTTTAATTTTGCTTTCTACAGTATTAGCATATTATTTTTTTATTGAAAAGCCAAAAATGGAAAAAAAGCCGAATAATGTAATTGAGCTTCAGACAGATGGATTCGACTTTATTTTATACCAGGGGAAGGTTAAAGAGCTTGTTACTGATTATAATCGTTACTTAGCGGATATGGACATTGTTATTTACAGCAAAAGTATCTTTATAGGGTTCTTGAATCCTAAATATGCCTATCTGGAAATGCCAGCTAAATCCATACATGGAGTGAAGTATGAACCAAATAAGATATTAGTTTCCTGCTGTAAAGAACTGTGTGGAACTTCTAAATTAACGATAAAAGGCGCTTCCACAAAGGAATTGTATATGATCGCCAAGAAGATTGATTTTATCTCTAAACGCTCAAAAAAAGTAAAAGCAATATAACGAAAAAAATAATTGACATAGGCTTGGTTTGGATGTTAATATTTGATTTAGTTAATGTACATTTGCGTTAATGTTTTAAAGCGACAACTTAATAACCGATTCTCTTATTCAGAGAGGTGGAGGGACTGGCCCGATGAAGCCCGGCAACCTACCATAAATTTATTTATGGAGAGGTGCCAATTCCTGCAGAACATTTTTGTTCTGAAAAATGAGGGAAGGAATTTGTAGTTTTATGCATACACGTCCTTTCTGATGATTTCAGAAAGGATTTTTTAATTTCTAATAAAGGAAATGCTAAAAACTATAAAGAGATTGAAGAAAGTGAGGACTAACATGATTAAGCTTGAAAAGGTAAAAAAGGTGTATCAGAGCAATAAACAAAATGTGGTTGCCCTAAAGGAAATCAATCTTGAGATAAAGCCTAGCGAAATTTATGGGATTATTGGATATAGTGGTGCGGGTAAAAGTACTTTAATTCGTTTAATCAATATGCTTGAGCGACCGACAGAAGGGCAAATTTGGATCGATCAAAAATTGATGAATCAATTAAATGATAGGGACCTTCGATTTGCTCGTCAAGAAATCGGAATGATTTTTCAACACTTTAATTTATTGTGGTCGCGAACAGTTAGAGGCAATATCGCTTTCCCATTAGAAATCGCTGGTTTGCCAAAGGAAGAAATTGACCAACGAGTAAATGAGTTAATTCAACTTGTTGGATTGACGGAGCGAGCAGATGCTTATCCCTCTGAATTAAGTGGTGGACAGAAACAAAGAGTGGGAATTGCGCGTGCTTTAGCCAATCGCCCCAAGGTGCTTCTAAGTGATGAAGCAACATCCGCATTAGATCCAAAAACAACCGATTCCATATTGGAGCTTCTGCAAGAAATTAATAAAAAAATGGGCATTACTGTAATTTTGATTACCCATGAAATGCATGTTATTCAGAAAATCTGTCATCGTGTCGCTGTAATTGATGATGGTGAAATAGTTGAAGAAGGCTCTGTTTTTGAGGTATTTACACATCCTAAAAAGTCCATTACTAAAGAATTTGTAAAACAGGTTACAGAAACCAAGATGGTGGATGAAACATTACGTTATCTCCCACATGATAGCAGTAGCTATATCTTAAAATGTGGTTTTGTTGGAGAGACAGCAAATAAACCAATTATTAGTCAATGGGTGAAAACAGTAAATGTCGATGTAAATATATTGGAAGGCAACATCCAGTATGTACAAGATGCCTCCTATGGAACGTTGTTGATCCAGATTAATGCATCAAAAGATAAACTAGATGAATCGATCGCTTTTCTGCAGCAAAATGGAGTAGAAGTGGAGGTGGTCGAAGATGTTCGATATCAATAAGTGGCAAGCCTTATTAGATATAGCAGTTTGGCTACAGTTAGGAACAGCCTTTTTAGAAACGATTTATATGTTAGTGCTCTCAGGAATTTTTACGGTGATCCTTGGAACTCCACTAGGAATATTGTTAGTTTTAACAGATAAGGGTCAGCTATTAGAAAATAAGGTAGTGAATATCATAACAAGTATTATTGTTAATGTATTTCGCTCCATACCTTTTATTATTTTAATGGTATTATTACTTCCTTTTACAAGATGGATCATTGGAACGCCTATTGGTTCTACTGCAGCCATTGTACCATTAATAGTTGGTGCTGCTCCATTCTTTGCGCGTTTGGTTGAAACCTCCTTAAGGGAGGTAAATAAAGGGGTTGTAGAAGCTGCAATTTCAATGGGGGCAAATGTGTCGCAAATTGTAAGAAAGGTTTATTTACCAGAAGCTCTCCCATCAATTGTTTCTGGAATCACAGTCACTTTAATCGCCTTAATCAGTTATTCAGCAATGGCTGGACTTTTAGGTGGCGGTGGTTTAGGGAATTATGCCATCATTTATGGTTATCAGCTGTTTAATACACCAATCATGCTTGTTACTACAGCAGTAATTTTAATTTTAGTTATCTTGGTCCAAATTTTTGGAGATTCTCTCTCCAAGAAATTAGATAAAAAATAATAATAAAAATGGGGGTCGTTTGAAATGAAAAAAATCAGTCTTTTATTCTTTGTCTTACTATTAACATTAAGTTTAGCCGCTTGTGGTAGCAGTTCCAATGAGGGTACCCTTAAAGTGGGAGCTACTCCAGTTCCACATGCGGAAATCTTAGAATTTGTAAAACCATTGCTAGAAAAAGAAGGAGTAACACTAGAAATCGTTGTATATCAAGACTATGTTCAACCAAATATTCAATTGTCTGAAGGAGAGATTGCAGCGAACTATTTTCAACACGTTCCTTACTTTGAAAGCTTTACAACAGAGCGTGGAATTACCAATTTAACTAATTTAATTAGTGTTCATATTGAGCCTATGGGAATTTACTCTAAAAAGGTAACTGACCTAGCTAATTTAGAAAATGGAGCAAAAGTGGCTATTCCAAATGATCCTTCCAATAGTGGTCGAGCATTAGCCCTTTTAGAAAAAGCTGGTTTACTTAAACTAAAAGAGGGTGTAGGAGTAAAAGGAACAATTCATGATATTGTAGACAATCCAAAGAACTTAGATGTTCAATTATTGGATGCGGCAATGTTGGCTAGAACATTAGAGGATTTTGGTATCTCTATTATTAACACGAACTACGCACTTGAAGCGGGATTAAATCCTACAGCAGATTCTTTATTTATTGAGGGAAGCGATTCACCATATGCGAATACTTTAACCGTTAGAACTGAAGATAAGGAGAATGAACAGATTCAAAAGCTTGTTAAAGTTCTTGGTTCTGAAGAAGTAAAGAAATTTATTGAAGAAAAATACAATGGTGCAGTTGTACCCGCATTCTCTGAATTACAGTAATTAGTTTAATGGAAAAATAGCTCTTCAAATCGAAGAGCTATTTTTTTGTATTCCTATTCGAAAATAGGTTTTTTCATAGCTAAAATTGGACAATACTGCATATAGTTATATAGTAATTATAATAAACATAGGTGAATCTTAGGATATGATATGGGGGGATATCGTTGAAAAAATTTTATATTGCGTTTGTTAGTTTATTAACGATTTATGGTATAGGAATCTCATATTATCTATTTCAGATGGACCACAGTTTGCCAGAAATCTTTATTGGTAGTGCCGCAGATCCTTCAACTTTTATGACAGCAGAGCAGTTGAGAATTGCCACATTATTTTCTAGATTAAAATACTTTCTTTTTTTCATGGGGATTCCATGGGAGTGGGCAATCTACTTATTAATATTAGGTCTAGGATTTTCTACTCTGTTTGTAATAATGGCTAAAAAATTAAGTAAGAAATCTTTTTTTGGGCAAACTGCTATTTATGTATTTTTATTAAGTTTAGTTGTAGCATTACTTCAGCTTCCACTACAATACTATTCCTACAAGCTTTCACGAGACTATGGGATTAATATCCAACCCTTTGGTAGCTGGATTGCAGACAAAGGAAAGTCTTTTATCATCGATTTAATTTTAACCATTCCAATGATTTGGCTTTTATATGTATTAATCAATAAATCCCCCAAAAAATGGTGGTTTTGGTTCTGGCTTATTTCTGTTCCATTAACTATTCTATTATTCTTTATTCAGCCTGTAGTCATAGATCCCGTCTTTAATGATTTTCAATCATTAGAGAACAAAGAATTAAAAGAAGATATATTAATCTTAGCAGAAAAAGCAGAGATTCCTACGGAGCAGGTTTATCAGGTAAATATGTCAGAAAAAACAAAATCAATGAATGCTTATGTTACTGGCATTGGTTCCAATGCTAGGATTGTGCTATGGGATACTACCCTAAATAAATTAAATAAAGAGGAAATACTGTTTATAATGGCACATGAAATGGCGCATTATGTGTATAAACACATCTATTGGATGCTTTTAGGAACCATTGCATCCTCACTTGCATTATCATATATTGTATATAGGCTAGTTAATTGGATCATTAAAAAATATGGTGCGTATTGGGGTATAAGTAGATTAGGTGATCTCCGTTCATTGCCATTGCTTTTACTTATGATTTCTATTTTAAGCTTTGCGATATCACCAATCGAAAATACGGTTTCAAGACAATCAGAACGTGCTGCGGATAAATATGCAATGGAGATGGTAGGAGATAAGAATGCAGCAATAAGCTCTTTCCAAAAGTTAACCATTGAAAGTTTATCTGAACCAAATCCACCAGAATTGGTGAAGATATTTTTATATTCCCATCCAACTATGGTAGAACGGTTATATACCATTAGCAGCTTTAAATAGTTGAAAAGCAAGAGTAAGGTAGAGGTGAAATCAATGAAGCGTTTAAAAAAATCAAATCAAAAAGTAGTAGATGGTGTTTTGGCTGGATTCGCCGAATTTCTTGGCTTAGACCCAGTTTGGGTTCGATTGGGTTATGTATTATTTGCCATATTCGGAGATTTTGGAATTGCCTTTGGAATGTATTTAATCGCCATGTTTATTATGCCAAGGTCAGATGTAGAGGTTTGGTCTAAAAGTGATGCACAAAAAAATGTCGATCAACTGAAGGAAAGATTAACATCAAACAAATCGGTGTTTTTCATTGGTTTAGGATTAATTGCATTAGGAATACTCTTTTTATTAGAACAACTTACTGGGTTCTCCATCATTTGGGAGATTAGAAGCCTACTAAGAGATATTAGAGTGTATATATGGCCAATCGCCTTAATTCTATTAGGTCTTTGGATGATTGTAAGGTTTAAAAAGAACTGAAAAATTTATGCCGACTCTACTTTTTAAAAAAGGTAGAGTCGTTTTTTTTTTTTTTTATCCGAAATAAGAAAAGCTAAATCAATAAAATTGGGCTTTTATTTTTACACTTATACTATACATAATAGTATAAAAAGTATTATAATGTTATTAAAGAAAGAATAAGGTTAATTTATAATGTACATATTAAGGTGGAGGAATAATTGATGGCGGAAAAAGAAGCAATTGCATTAAAGGAATGGTCGGTTGTAATTAATGCCTTATCTAAAGGAGAGCAAATACTTTTAATGAGAAAAGGTGGAATAGCGGAGGAAACAAAAGATTTTAAAGTTTTAGAACCAGCATTTTATTTGTTTCCAACCTATCTTCATCAAAAAAAAGAGCTTCTAAAGGAAAAATACCAATCATCTGTAGATGAAGAAATAGCTAACTGGGATCAAAACTCTAAAGATATTCCAATTCGCTATTATGCAGAAGTGGTTAAAGAGATTGAAATTGAAACCATTGAACAATTAAATAAGCTCATGCCGTATCATATTTGGACAGAAAACTTTGCAGAAGGTAAATTACATTGGAAAAAAGAAAAGCCATTACACGTTTTAATGGTTAGAGTATATGAAATAATGCAAGCTCACTCTATTAAATTTAAGGATGAATATAATGGTTGTAAATCGTGGGTCTCTATTGATCCACCTGATGGAAATGTTCAATTAAAGCCAGTCTTAACAGACCTAGAGTTTATTAATAAACAAAAAGAGATTGAAAGTGTATTAGAAAATTTTTAATGAGGTGATTTGAATGTATGATGTAATCATTATTGGTGGGGGAGTAGCTGGTTTATCTGCCTCCTTATTTACTGCAAAAGCAGGATTAAAAACATTGGTTTTAGATAAAGGGCAATCTCAGATTAAAAGAGTAAGCAGTGTTCAAAATATTCCTGGTTTCCCAGAGGGGATTTCTGGGGTTGATTGGATTGCTAATACAATAAAACAAGCCGAAAAGTTTAATGTTAAAATTAATGAAGAGACCGTTGTAGAAGCGATAAAAGATGAAAATGGATTGTTTGAAATAAAAACAGAGCAAGAAAACTATCTAGCTAAATATTTAATTATTGCATCTAATGCGAATGAAGCATTAATTTCTGGTTTTGGATTAAGCTTATCTCCTAATTCCTTGATCCCAAATGGAAAGGGAAAAGCAGTACCTATGCAAAACTGGAATGGAGAAACAGAGGTAGAAAATCTTTATTTGGCTGGGTTAATCACAGAGTTACCAAGTCAAGTTTCGGTTGTACTTGGACATGGAGCTGCTGTAGGAATAACCGTTGCGTCCAAAGAAAAAGAACAGCCATTTATGTGGCATGATCTATAAAAAGTTATTATGAAATAATATATATTAGGAACTGTTATCTTATGAAGCAGTTCCTTTTTATTTTAATTGAAAACGTTCTATATACATTCTTGCACTTATAATTATTTAGCGTTATGATGATAGGGAAAAGCTTTTAAATATAATTAACACTATTTACATAGTTTTTATATTGAACTATTTTTCAGAATAGGATAAAATGGTAACAAGCAAATAAAATATTTTTTCTCTTGACTATAATCTTGACTAAATTAGTCGGGATTATAAAATAATAAGAGAAAATAATGGATGAATCTTCATTGGTTAGAAAAAACTAAATCTAACATCTTATGAGTTAAACTAGGAATTTAAAAATTGATTTATATAGAAAATGGAGGAATGTTTGATGTCACAACCAAATCTATTGATTGATAATCTTCGTGTTTCTGTAGAAGGAACAGAAATTTTAAAAGGATTGTCACTAAATATTAAAGGTGGAGAAGTTCACGCAATTATGGGGCCTAATGGTACTGGGAAAAGTACTTTAGCTTCTTCTCTTATGGGTCATCCAAAATATACAATTGACTCAGGAGCTGTTACGTTAAATGGCGAAAATTTATTAGAGATGGCTACCGATGAAAGAGCGAGAAGTGGCTTGTTCTTAGCAATGCAATATCCTAGTGAAATTAGTGGTGTTACAAATTCTGATTTTTTACGTAGTGCAATTAATGCTAGACGAGGAGAAGGAAAAGAAGTTTCCTTAATTAAATTCATTCGTGAAATGGAACAAAAAATGAATGTTCTTGATATGGATGAATCCTTTTCTCAACGCTATGTTAATGAGGGATTCTCTGGTGGCGAAAAGAAACGAAATGAAATTCTGCAAATGATGATGATTAAGCCAAAGATAGCAATTCTAGATGAGATTGATTCTGGTCTTGATATTGATGCATTAAAAATAGTAGCTAAAGGTGTAAATGAAATGAAAGGTCCAGAAATGGGTGTACTTGTTATTACCCACTATCAACGACTATTAGATTATATAAAACCAGATTTTGTTCACGTAATGATGCAAGGAAAAATTGTTCGTTCTGGTGGACCTGAATTAGCAGAGAAGCTAGAAGCGCAGGGTTATGATTGGATTAAGGAAGAATTAGGTATTGAAGACGAGACTGTTGGAACTAAGGCCTAATTGGTAGGGAGGTAAAAAAATGGCACAAGAGTTAAAGGAAAATTTAAGTAGAGACCTGATTACCCAGCTATCAAACAAAAAAAATGAACCAGAATGGATGTTGAATTTACGTTTAAAGGCGTATGATCTATATCAAGAGCTTCCGATTCCAAAAGTAGATAAAATTAAAATTGATAAGTGGAATATGGATCAGTTTTCATTAATCCCCGGGTCTGCTGCTCAAGAAAAGGATTTAAATGAGCTACCTGAAGAAATTCGTACCTTTATGGATAAAAATACAGAAGATCGTAGTGTCTTAATTCATAAGAACTCAGAAGCTGTCTTTAAGCAATTAGCCAAAGAATTAAACGCACAGGGCGTTATCTTTATGGATTTAGGTCAGGCACTAAAAGAGTATCCTGAACTAATAGAAAAATATTTTGCGAAGTCTGTAGCAATGGATGAAAATAAAATTGTTGCATTACACACAGCTACATGGAATAGCGGAGCATTTTTATATGTTCCTAAAAATGTGGAAGTAGAGTTTCCAATTCAATCGATTTACTTAGCAGAAGAGGAAGGATTACTACCACATATTATTATCGTTGCTGAGGAAAACAGCAGTGTTACCTATGTAGATCATCATTTTTCAAATGAGCAAAGTGAAACAGTAGTGAATAATAGTGTAGTTGAGGTTTTTGTTAAAGCAGGAGCAAAGGTTCGATTTGCAACCATTCACAACTTCTCAGAGCATGTATATGATTACACGTTTAGAAAAGCATTGGTTGAACGGGATGGAACAGTAGAATGGGTAATCGGTGAAATGAATGACGGAAATACGGTTTCTAATAATACTAGTATCCTAAAAGGTTCTGCCGCTTCCGCTTTTGTAAAATCAATTTTCATTGGTACTGGAAAGCAAAAAACAAGCTTTACTGCTCAGGTTGTCCATGAAGGAACACATACTGTAAGTGATATTTTATCTCACGGTGTAATGCTTGATGACTCAACTGCAATTTTCAATGGCATTACAAAAATTGTTAAAAATGCAGTGAAATCAGATGCTACCCAAGCAGAAAAGGTATTAATGCTTAGTGAAGGTGCAAGAGGAGATGCAAATCCAATCCTGCTAATTGATGAATATGATGTTATTGCAGGCCACGCAGCAAGTGCAGGTCCGATAAATAAAGAAGATATTTACTATTTAATGTCTAGAGGAATTAGTAAAAAAGAGGCTGAAAGATTAATTACACATGGATTTTTGGCACCGGTTGTATCAAGAATCCCAATCGAGGGTTTACAAGACCAATTGGAGAATGTAATTGAAAGGAAATTAAGAAAATGATAGATCCAAAGATCCGAGAGGAATTCCCGATTTTAAATCAAAAAGTAAATGGCCATCCATTGGTTTATCTAGATAGTGCTGCAACAGCACAAAAACCAATTCAAGTAATTGAGGCTGTTAACGAATATTATCGTAAAACAAATGCAAATGTACATCGTGGTGTGCACACTTTAGGAAACTGGGCAACAGATGCATATGAAGGAGCAAGAACAAAGGTTAAAAAATTTATCAATGCTAGAAGTACTGAAGAAATCGTTTTTGTTCGAGGTACTACCAGCGCGATTAATTTAGTCGCACAAAGCTACGGTCGATCCTTTATTGGTAAGGAAGACGAAATCGTAATCACGCTAATGGAGCATCACAGTAACCTTATTCCTTGGCAGCAGGTGGCCAAATTTACTGGTGCAACTTTAAAATATGTTCCACTACAACAGGATGGCACGATGTCCATGGAAGATATTAAGGCGACCATTACAGAAAAAACGAAGCTAGTTGCAATGACACAAGTTTCCAATGTTCTTGGCACAGTAAACCCTATTAAAGAGGTAGCTAAAATAGCTCATTCTGTTGGTGCTAAGCTACTAGTCGATGGCGCACAAAGCATTCCTCATATGAAGGTGGATGTACAAGATTTAGATTGTGATTTCCTTGCGTTTTCGGGTCATAAAATGGGAGCACCAACGGGAATTGGTGTCCTATATGGAAAGAAAGAATTACTAGAGCAAATGGAACCTGTTGAATTCGGTGGAGAGATGATTGATTTTGTGGATTTACATGAATCTACTTGGAAGGAGCTTCCTTGGAAATTTGAAGGAGGCACTCCAATCATCGCTGGTGCTGTGGGATTAGGAGCCGCGATCGATTTTCTTCAATCCATCGGAATGGATCAAATAGAAAAGCACGAACATGAATTGGTTAATTATGCTATGGATCAATTAAAGCAAGTAGATGGCTTTACCATGTATGGACCACTGGTAAATCATAGTAGCCTAATTACCTTTAATCTAAAGGATGTCCATCCCCATGACTTAGCAACTGTTTTAGATACGTATGGGATCGCTGTAAGAGCTGGACACCATTGTGCACAGCCATTAATGAAATGGTTAAATGTATCTGCTACAGCGAGGGCTAGTTTTTACCTATATAATACGAAAAATGAAATCGATATTTGGATCGATGGATTAAATAAAACAAAGGAGTATTTTGGCGATGGCTTCATTGGATGATTTATACCGTAGAGTAATTATGGATCATTATCAAGCTCCAAGGAATATGGGAGAGTTAGCAGATGCTGATGCTACAATTCAGCTTAAAAATCCTACCTGTGGAGATCAAATTCAGCTACAAATGAAAGTAGAAGACGGAAAAATAAAAGATGCAAAGTTTAAAGGAGAAGGCTGCTCCATTAGTATGTCCTCTGCTTCAATGATGACTGAAGCAATAAAGGATTTACCAGTAGAAAAAGCATTGGAATTAGCAGACCGTTTCTCCAAAATGTTATTAGGTGAAGAAGTAGATCTAGACGATTTTGATGATATAGAAGCCCTTCAAGGAGTTTGTAAGTTTCCTGCAAGAATTAAGTGTGCAACTTTAGCTTGGAAAGCAATGGAAAAGGGTGTTAAGGAATCAGACAAGGTGGACCATCATCATGATCATCACGATCATCACCATGATGGACACCATCACGATTAATTTACAGTAGAGTTGAAAGTAAAAGGAGGTAATCCTATGGTGAAGAAAGGCCCAGATATTTCTGAAGAATATCAATATGGATTTAGAGATAAAGACGTTTCAATTTTCCGTTCCGAAAAAGGATTAAGCCCTGAGATTGTAAAAGAAATATCTAAAATGAAGAATGAACCTGAATGGATGTTAGAATTCCGTTTAAAATCGCTTGAAAAATTCAACCAATTTCCGATGCCTTTATGGGGTGGAGATCTTAGCGATCTAAAATTTGATGAAATCACATATTATGTAAAGCCATCTGAAAGATCAGAGAAGTCTTGGGAAGATGTTCCTGATGAAATTAAAAATACCTTTGATAAATTAGGGATACCAGAGGCAGAGCAAAAATGGCTTGCTGGGGTATCGGCACAATATGAGTCTGAGGTAGTTTATCATAACATGCAAAAGGATTTAGAAGATCTAGGTGTTATCTTTATGGATACCGATTCTGCATTAAGAGAGCATCCGGAAATTTTTAAAGAGTATTTTGGAACAGTTATTCCTCCAACTGACAACAAATTTGCTGCATTAAATAGTGCGGTATGGTCAGGTGGAAGCTTTATCTATGTTCCTAAGGGAGTAAAGCTGGATGTTCCGCTACAGGCTTATTTCCGAATTAACTCAGAGAACATGGGGCAATTTGAGAGAACGTTAATTATTGCGGACGAAGGGGCTTCTGTTCATTATGTAGAGGGATGTACCGCACCAGTCTATAGTACTAATTCATTGCACAGTGCAGTTGTAGAAATTATTGCTAAAAAAGGTGCCAAGGTACGTTATTCAACAATCCAAAACTGGGCTCCAAATATCTATAACTTGGTTACTAAACGAGCAGTTGCTGAAGAAGATGCTACAGTAGAGTGGATTGACGGCAATATTGGTAGTAAGCTTACGATGAAATATCCTGCAGTTATTATGAAGGGTCCAAGAGCAAAAGCAAATATCTTATCTATTGCCATGGCAGGTAAGGGGCAGACTCAGGATGCTGGAGCAAAGGTAATTCATTTAGCACCTAATTGCACATCTACAGTAGTTTCTAAGTCCATTAGTAAGCATGGTGGAAAAGCAAACTATCGTGGACTAGCAAGCTTTGGTAAAAACTCTCAGGGATCTAAAGCGAACATTAAATGTGATACTTTAATTTTAGATGAGTTATCCACCTCAGATACAATACCTCATAATGAGGTCTTAAATAATAATATTACATTAGAACACGAGGCTACGGTAAGTAAGGTAAGTGAGGATCAGTTATTCTATCTAATGAGCCGTGGTATTTCGGAAGAAGATGCAACACAGATGATTATTATGGGCTTTATTGAACCATTTACAAAAGAGCTTCCAATGGAATATGCAGTTGAGATGAATCGATTGATTAAGTTCGAAATGGAAGGGTCTATTGGTTAATAAGAATTGAAATAGCATAAAACAAAAAAATGTAAAAGACGATTTCACTTTAAAGAAATCGTCTTTTTTTTAACCTTTTGCCCAATTTAGTATAATTACTTGCTGATTTTGAATGAAAAATGCATTTAGTTGATCATCAGGTAAAGAATAAATCCAATAGCTTAAATCAGGATAATGCCAATGATCAACATCCATTTTAGAAGGAAATGCATTTGTGGTTGGATGCGAATGAATAACCCCAATTAAATGTAAATTTTTATTTTCGATATCATGAAGAGATTGAATATAAATTTGTGGATCGAATTTAAAGTGTTTTTTTGGATATGAACTTATATTAGGAATAGGATAAAATATATTTATACCATTATTCTTTTCAGATGCAAGTAATCCGCAAGCCTCATAAGGAATTTTAGATTTAAAGTATGTGATCAATTCCTCTTTCGTTTTTTTATTTAAAATAAGCAAATAGATACGCTCCTTTAGTTTTTATGTTAAATTATAGATAGAAAACAAACAAGAAAAAGACATTAGGAGATGGAATAGTAATGGAATGGTTTATTTTATTATTTATTGGTTTGTTCACTGGAGCATTTGGTAGTTTAGTTGGTCTTGGTGGCGGGATTATCATGGTTCCTTCGTTATTATATCTCAATTCTTCGGGATTATTAAGTGATACTATTCAACCAGAAGATGCAGTTGGAATTTCTCTTGTCGTGATTGTTATTTCTGCGATTTCCTCTTCGGTTTATTATTATAAAGAGGGAAAAATAGATGTGAAAAGTGGGCTATTCTTCTTTTCTGCTAGTGGAGTTACGACAATTTTAGGCTCGATCGCTACTAGTTATATCAATATAAAGGCTTTTTACATATTTTTTGGACTGTTGATGATTTTTATCACCTTTTTATTATCTAAAAAAAATACGAAACCATCACAAGAATCAAAATTTCCATGGGATGTTCAGAAGGTTTTTATTAATGCAGATGGTAGTGAAGTGGAATATGGATACAATAAAAAAGTTGCATTTCTAATTACTGCATTTGCAGGGTTTATTGGTGGAGTTTTTGGAATAGGTGGAGGGGCTATATTTGTTCCTATGATGGTTATTCTATTTCGCTTTCCACCTCATATAGCTACAGCAACATCGATGTTCATTATACTTTTATCAACATCAATTGGCAGTATGACTCATATTATTTTAGGTAATGTTAAATTTATGTATGTATTAATGCTGGCTCCTGGGGCATATATTGGAGGAAAGATTGGCTCTAATATTGCTAAAAAAATTAGTAGTCAGGGATTAATTAAACTGTTAAGAATCGTCATTATTCTTGTTGCTATTCAAATGATTTATAAGGGATTATAGACTGGTTGGTGAAATAATGAGCTTAAAAGTCAAAAAAATTCATATTCTTCACATGAATGATTTGCATAGTCATTTTGAGAATATACCTAAACTTGTAAGCTATATTAAACAACAAAAAGAACAAGCAAGAAAAAAAGATGAGATCCTGATTGTAGTGGATATAGGCGATCATATGGACAGAATGCGGTTAGAAACTGAAGGAACAGCTGGCCGAATCAATGTTGAGTTGCTAAATGAAAGTGGTGTCTCTGTTTCCACAATTGGAAACAATGAAGGCTTAACATTTACAAAAGAACAACTTGAGGATGTCTATCAACATAAAAATTTTAGAATTGTAGCTTGTAATTTATTTGATAATAAGTCGGGTTTTAAACCGGAATGGTTAGAAACTTATTGGATCGAAAATTATGAAGGGATTCGCATTGGGTGGGTTGGAGCAACTGCACCATATGAAACCTTTTATTCTCTTCAGGGCTGGGAGATTTATGAACCACTTACTCTTTTAGAACAAACTATAAATATGGTTAAAGAACAGGTTGATATTATCGTTGTTTTGTCACATTTGGGGATTAAAGCAGACCAACAGATGGCAGAAATGATACCATCTATTGATGCAATACTAGGTGCACATACACATCGATTTTTTGAAAATGGACTAAAGGAACCCAATAAACCATTAATTTGCCAAGTTGGGATTTTTGGAAGCCATATTGGTCACTTAACAATGGATTATGATCTTGAGGAGAAAAGGATCCTGGATATCAACGAAAAAACGGTAAACATAACAGATTGTCTAGATGATATACAAATTGTATCGACGATTGAAAAGTATAGAGAAATAGCAATAAGAAAGCTTAGTGAACCTGTGACTCAGATCAATGAGCAATTAAGAATATCGATTGAAAAGGAATCAAGATTAGGTAATTTATTAGCTGATGGTGTCAAAAATTGGGTTGGAGCAGATATTGGTATTATCAATACAGGACAGATACTAGATAGTTTGGAAGCAGGAGTAGTAACCAAGAAGAGAATTCATGAAATATGTCCATCCCCGATAAATCCTTGTAAGCTTAAATTAAAGGGGAGCTTGCTCAAAGAAACATTAGAAGAAGCTTTACTTGATGAAGTGATCTTTTCGAATCCAAAGGGCTATGGGTTTAGAGGAAAAGAACTAGGAACACTTTGTATATCTGGAATTAAAGTTTATTATGATCCACTTGCAGCTCCAATGAATAGGATTAAAGATATCTGGATAAATGATAAAGAGTTTAGAAATGAAGATGAATATTTAATTGGAACTTTAGATATGTTTACGTTTGGTGGGGGATATACAACAATGAAGCAAGGAACGAATATCCAATATTATCTCCCAGAGTTTATAAGAGACGTTTTATCAGCACAGTTGAAAAATAAAGAAGCAATCAGACAAAGCTATAGTCAACGATGGTTTAAAGTTTAATTGGTGAAGAAAAAGGAAACTACACAAAGGTGTAATTTCCTAAAGAAAATTTGGAGGGGTTATTATTCTTGAGGAAGAAAATAACCAATGATTTCTCCGTCCTCATATTGTTTTAATACGTTTTTATAGAGAATGATATTGTTTTCTTTTAGAAATTGGTTAAACTCATCTTCTGAAATTATTGAATTTAACTGGTAAGGCTCTGAATCATTATTTCTTTTAAACTTGCTTTTACCACCATTTAACCCATCAAAGTATAGATTTTGAAAATGTTCTTTTAAAAGCTGAAGTTCAACCATTTGTATTCCACCTCCAATAGAGTTAGGTTTTGATTTTTTAGGTTCTTTTATAACGTTATTTTTTAACACTTTATTATATTTATGGATATAATTATTTATAAAAAAACGTTATAATAAAGGAAATTAAGATATAAACTAAAATAAAGTTAGCTATGATAATCCGTGACTTAAAAAGTGACTTGTAATTTATAGGGGGAAATACCATGCGTTTTGTTAATGATATATATGAGATGTACCGTAATCATTTGACTGGTGATGAAGAAGATGCAGTTGCGCTTGTTTTGCATCTCTTACAAGAGCATTCAAAAAAGGATATTTTAAACAAGGTTAAAGAGATGGAAGAAGATGAGATCTTTCAGATGTTTGCGATGTATGTCATTGAATTATTAAAAGTAAAAATTAATGAAGAAGGAGTAGGTAGCTCGGATTTTAAAGAGCGCCCTTCATCAACACGCTACCATTAATCAATGGTAGCTTTTTTTATCGATAAGAAAGTATAGCTTTCATATCGAAATAAGAGCAGCTAACCTTTTGCCTACGCCTAAAAAGGCTTGGCAAAAGCCAAGCTTTTCTAATAACAATTTCTAATATAAAAATTTATGGTAAAATATTGTTAGTTTCTTTTGCACAAAGGAGAAAAAATCATGCGAAGAATTTCAATCACTAGAAGTAAAGCTGGGATGAGGTTAGCCAAACCGATTTTAAATGATTATGGTACGATTCTTATTAACAAGGATATAGAATTGACTGAATTAATGATTCAAAGATTGAAAATAATTGGTGTTGATTCACTCTATATACAAGATACTCGAACAGAGGATTTACAAATAGAAGATGTTTTGTCAGATAAAACACGAGAATTAGCAATGAAAACAATTAAGGTAACATTTCAAGATTTATTTAAAGAAAAATTAATGCATCATTCACTAGCAAAAGGGAATTTATCCAAAGTTTTTCGTCCTGTATTGGAAAACATTTTAGAGGATATGAAAAAAAATAAAAATGTTGTATTAATGCTAACTGATATTTACATTCGTGATTTATATCTTTATTCTCATTCACTAAATGTTGCGATGTATAGTATTGCCTTAGGGATGGCCAAGGGATATGATACTGAAAAACTACTTGATTTGGGAATTGGGGCACTTCTTCATGATATTGGAAAAACTAAAATACCTATTGAGTTACTAGAGAAAAAAGGGACGTTAACTTCCGAAGAAATGGCTTTATTAAAAGAACATTCTAGATATGGTTATGAAATATTAAGAAAAGAAGAAGGAATTTCTATGTTATCGGCTCATTGTGCATTACAGCATCATGAACGATTGGATGGACAAGGGTATCCTAGGGGAATTAATGGGGAACAAATCCATGATTACGCTAAAATTGTGGCTATAACTGATGTTTACGATGCCTTAATTTCGCATCGGATATATAAAGAACGTATTTTACCACATAAAGCACTAGATTATTTGTTCTCTAAGGCAGGAAAGGATTTTGATCATCATTGGTTGGGGATCTTTAGGGAAAGTATTGCCTTATACCCGATTGGAACAACTGTAACATTGAGTACCGGAGAAAGTGGTGTAGTGATCGATATAAATGCGAATTATCCAGATCGTCCCATTATTAGAGTACTAGAAACAAATGAAGATGGGGAATTACATAGTCCTTATGAAGTGGATTTATCGAAGCATTTATCCAATATGATTATATATTCTAGTCCTTTTTAACCAAAAATTAAAGCACGGACATATAATAAGTAAAACCTCCCGAAGTTTAATAACAGATAACCAAAAATAAAAAGACAGATTTGAAGGGAGAAATTTTTAAATGAAAAAGAAAATTGCAAGTATACTTTTAGCAACAACATTAGCATTTCCAACATTCGTTTTAGCAGAAGAGGGTACAGGTGTTACCGTTACTTCTAACGAAGAGGTAAATGTAACTGTAGACAGTGAAACTGCACCAGTAGTAGAGGCTTCTGTAGAGGGACAAGCTACTACTGAAACAACAACAACTGAAGAAACAACAGCAACTGAAGAAACAACAACAACTGAAGAAACAACAGCAACTGAAGAAACAACAGCAACTGAAGAAGCAACAGCAACTGAAGAAGCAACAGCAACTGAAGAAGCAACAGCAACTGAAGAAACAACAGCAACTGAAGAAGCAACAGTAACTGAAGAAGCAACAGTAACTGAAGAAGTAGAAGCTGGTTTAACCCCTGAAGATACTTTCTACTTTATGGACACAATGTTTGAAAATATTCAATTAGTGTTTAGCTTTGAAGATGGTGCAAAAGCAAAACTTTATGCTGAAATATCCGAAGAGCGTTTAGCAGAATTAAAAGCAATTGATGAAGAAAAGCGTGGGGAATTTGTTAACGAACTTTTAGAGGCATATGAGCAAGCTTTGGCAAGTGCAAATGAAGAGCTTGAGTCTGCAACTGCTGATGGAGACGATGTAACTGAAGCAGGAGAAGCGGTTGATGAAGCAGCAGAAGAAGGAATTGAGACAGTTGAAGAATTAGAAGTTGAATTAGAAGAGGAGCAGGCTGCTGAGTTAGAAGATACAATTACTACTACAAAAGTTACTGCAGCATCTGTTAAAAATATTGACCCAGAGGTAGTCCAATCTCTAAGAGAGCAAGGGGTTGGCTATGGTAAAATTGCATTAACCGTATCAATCTCTAACCTGTCTGGAAAGTCTGTTGAAGAAGTGAATGAAATGCTAGCAACAACTGGCGTAGGTAATGTTGCAAAGCAATTAGGATTACACCCAGGTAACCTAAAGAAGCGTGGCTTAAACGTGAGTTTAGATGTAGAGGCTATAGCTGATGTTGTAAGTGAAGAAGCAACAGTTGATAGCGAAACAGAGGCTACTGTTGAAAGTGGAACAGAAGTAGCTGCAGAAGAAGTTACAGAAGAAGCTACCGTTGAAAGTGAAACAGAAGTAGTTACAGAAGAGCAAAATACTGAAGAAGAGGCTGAGGTAGTTGTAAGCCCTAATAAACAAGAAGTTAAGAAGGAACAACAATTAGAGAAGAAAGCTGAAATCGCTAAAAAGGTAGAAGAGAAGAAGGCCGAAATTGCAAAAAAAGTAGCAGAAAAGAAGGCTGAAGTTAAAGGAAATGGAAAAAAAGAAAGATAAATTTAAACTAGATAATTAACAAAACAAAACAAAACAAAACAAAACAAAACAAAACAAAACAAAACAAAACAAAACAAAACAAAACAAAACCTCTTCCTAATGGAAGAGGTTATTTCTATTTCTATTTATTGAATTGAAGTGAGCTATGTTTTTTATGCAAAATCTTCTCATATGCGACAGCACGATTTGTTTTAGGATCCAAAGGAATTAATCCACAGGTTTTAACCTCTCCACAGCCATCCTTCATATAACAAGGCATATTAAGGTCGCCAAATAGACGTGGTGATTTCTCAATTAATTGAGTTGTAATCGAACGATACAAAATACGAATCTCATGCTGAGCGCGTAAACAAAGGCGTTTCATTGCATGATGTCTCCAGCCAACAGCATTTCTAGAATCAGTATATAAGGTCGCAATTCCTAACGGTAGAAGTGCTCTAGCACGCTCATTTTCCATAATTTCTTCGTCTGTATAATGGCCATATAATTCAAAAGCTTTTTCATGATGATATATCCACTGATCGAGCTCTTGTTCCATACCAACCCTCTGAAGCTCTGGTGGGATATAGTATTCAAATCCACCATTATCTAATCTGACGTATCGTAAACTTCTTTCATCAAAGGTTGCATGTCTTGCCCTCATATCTTGTCTAGCAACAAATATAGGTACTTTTTTAACAAAAGAAAAGAGATTATGCTCTAAAACCGTATTATGGCCACTATCCCTACAATGATTTACAATTCCTAAATGAGGGTGACTTTCATAACATAATGAGCCAGCCTCTGCTGCAAAACGATCTGCATCCTCAGTCCATTGAACAAGCTTTGCAGAATTTAAAGGTAGTGCTTTTGCTAAGTCAACCAAGGTTTTATATTCTTTGTTCTTATATGTAAAATCAATCGCCATTTTTTCTTCCCCTCCCAAGCTATTATTATTGTAACAAAGTATAAAGCAAGCTACCAAGTAAATTTTCTTGGAAAACTTCAATTTAAATAGTTCAGTTCTTGGACAATGAAGAATATGAATTAAAGGAGAGGGGGGAGCATCTTTGGCGCGTTGGGGAAATAAGAAAGTAAACCTGCAAAAAAGACGAGTTGTTTTTTTCTCATTTTTAATAATGATTTTGTTATTTCTTCAAGGTTTTATCGTTTTTGAAAATCGACTGCAACCTATTTTGATGAATATAGCAAAAGCAAGAGTAAAGCAGATCGCAACCAATGCTGTAAATGATGCGATTTCTAAAAAAATAGCACAAAACTCCAACTTTAGAGACTTAATACAATTTGAAACTGACCAGCAGGGGAAAATCAGGGCTGCAGTGTTTAATTCAGCAGAATTTGCTCGAATCGTGGGAGAAACAACAGAAAGAGTAGAAAATACAATGAATGACTTGAATAAAATTATTGAACCGATTAAATTTGGAGCAGCTTTAAATAGTGAATTACTATCAGAGATGGGGCCAACGATTCCAATTACCATTGTTCCAATTGGTCATGTACAGGTAAGTCCAGTACCTGAACTTCAAAATGTTGGAATAAATGTTGTAGTTATGACGGTACTACTTGAAATTCATGCTGAAGTACAAGTCGTAATACCTTTCATACAGGAGCCTGAAGTAATCGTCTCTAGAATTCCAATTGCTCAAACTCAAATTTTTGGTGAAGTACCACAATTTTATTATAATGGGAATCCACTTAATTCTACAGGGTCTGGTCCACAAGCCGTTCCTATTATCCCTTGGTCTCCCGTAGCTCCAAGTAATGGCACCACTATAAATCCAGCCGCACCATCATCCTCTTTACCAACGGTACCGACCAATTCATCCTCTTCAGTGGTAGAACCAATACCGGGATTTGAATCTTTTTATCCTATTATTAATGATAGCGGGCAACTTTATCAGAATGTGGCCCAATAAGAGAGAGACTATTTACTGATAGTGGTTAATAGTCTTTTCTTGTAGAGTAATAAATAAAAGCACTAAAACAATAATGCATTAATTTAATAAACGTTGTGAAAATTTTCTAAAAATTGAAAGGATAATTGAAAATTGTGTCGAATATCATTAAAGATAAAGACATCAATGATAAAGAAGGTGACTGAATGGCTGAAAATTTTGTGCTTGAAGTAAAAAATCTTAAAACATACTTTCATTCGGATAATGGATTATTACCTGCAGTGGATGATGTAAGTTTTCAGTTAAAGCCTGGTGAAACACTTGGGATTGTTGGGGAATCTGGTAGTGGTAAGAGTGTAACCTCTTTGTCCATTATGGGTTTAATACCTAAGCCTCCTGGTGAAGTCCGAGGATCGATCATATATAAGGGCCAAGATATTGTTCAAGCTTCAGAAAAAAAACTAAGAGAAATACGTGGAAATGAAATTGCGATGATTTTCCAAGAACCGATGACATCATTGAATCCAGTCTTTACAATTGGAAATCAAATGATTGAAGCGATTCGCCTACATACTTCTTTAAGTAAGAAGGAAGCACATCATAAGGGAATAGAAATGCTAAAGCTTGTGGGAATTCCTCGTGCAGAAGAAATTATGGGGGAATATCCACACCAATTATCTGGTGGAATGAGACAACGGGTAATGATTGCAATGGCTATGTCTTTAAATCCTTCTATTTTGATTGCGGATGAGCCAACAACTGCTTTAGATGTAACGATTCAAGCTCAAATCCTAGATTTAATGAGAAATCTGAAAAAGGATTATAATACCTCCATTTTATTGATTACGCATGATTTAGGAGTAGTTGCAGAAATGTGTCAAAGAGTGGTTGTAATGTATGGAGGCAAGGTTGTTGAAGAAGGGGACGTAAGAACGATCTTTAAAGAACCAAAGCATCCATATACCATTGGTTTAATTAAATCAACGCCTAAAATAAAAGAGAATTTGGAACGTCTTTATTCTATTCCTGGAAATGTTCCAAGTTTAAATAATATGCCTAAGGGTTGTACGTTTGCACCAAGATGTGAACAAGCAACAGAAATATGTAGAAATCAAGTTCCCCCTCTTTTTTCAATTACCGGTGAGCACAAGTCTAGATGCTGGCTAAACGAAAAAGACGCATTAGACAACAGGGAGGGAGCATAATGAAGGAAATATTATTAAAAGTAGAAGGTTTAAAAAAATACTTCCCAATCCAGGAGGGAATTCTCAAAAAAACTACTGGATATGTAAAAGCAGTAGATGGGATTAGTTTTGAGGTGAAAAAAGGAGAAACCTTCTCCTTAGTTGGAGAAAGTGGCTGTGGCAAATCAACTACCGGTCGTGCTCTATTACGCTTAATCGAACCAACAGAGGGAAAGGTGTTATTTGAAGGAGAAGATTTAATTTCACTAGGTGATGTGGAAATGAGACAAAGGCGAAGAGATTTGCAAATTGTTTTTCAAGACCCTTTTGCATCTTTAAATCCACGTCATACTGTGCAAAAAATTATTGAAGAGCCTCTCATTGTTCATGGGGTAGGTAATAGAGAGCAGCGCGAAGCAAAGGTAATGGAACTACTAGAAATTGTCGGTTTAAACAAGGACCAAGCTAAACGATATCCTCATCAGTTTAGTGGTGGACAACGACAGCGTATAGGAATTGCAAGAGCTTTAACCTTAAATCCAAAGTTAATCATTGCTGATGAACCAGTATCTGCTCTTGATGTTTCCATTCAAAGTCAGGTTTTAAATTTAATGAAGGATTTACAGAAACAATTTGATTTAACCTATATTTTTATCTCTCATGATTTAAGTGTTGTTCGTCATATCTCAGATCGTGTGGGTGTAATGTATCTCGGGAATATTGTAGAGCTTGCGGCAAAGGATGATTTATATGAACAGCCGATGCATCCATATACACAAGCATTATTGTCTGCAGTTCCTGAAGCAGATCCTGATGTGAAAAAAGAGCGGATTATTTTAACAGGGGATGTACCTAGCCCTTCTAATCCGCCAAGTGGTTGCAAGTTTCATACGAGATGCCCAAAGGCTATGGATATCTGTAAGCAGGTTATTCCGGATTTTGTTGATGTTGGGAATGAGCATTATGTGGCTTGTCACCTGCATCAATAAATATAACGATAGAGGGATCACTAATTGATGATCTAAATCTATCAAAATTATAAAAAAAATAGGGGGTAAAAAAATGAAAAAGGGCTTAAGTATCTTTTTAGCCATCATTTTTGTATTGTCAGTAGCATTAGCTGGCTGTGGTGGTGGAACAACGGATACAACAACAAAACCAAGTGAACAAGCTAGCGATAAGCCAGCAGCAGAAGTACAAAAAACATTAGTTTTTGGTCGTGGGGGAGATTCAGTTTCTCTTGATCCATCTCAAGTAACGGATGGAGAATCCTTAAATGTAACTAAAAATATCTTTGATACTTTGATTGATTATAAGGATGGAAATACTGAAATTCAACCAGCATTAGCAGAGACCTGGGAGAGTTCAGCCGATGGTTTAGTTTGGACATTTAAGCTAAAGCAAGGGGTTAAGTTCCATGATGGAACTGACTTTAATGCAGAGGCTGTTGTATTTAACTTCAATCGTTGGATGGATCCAGCAAATGAGTATCACCAAGGAGATTTCCCATACTATGGCTATATGTTTGGTGGCTATAAAGGGGATGAAGGACACGTTATTAAAGAAGTTGTTGCTAAAGATGAATTTACTGTTGAGATTCAGTTAAATGCACCACAAGGTCCATTTTTAAATAATCTTGCAATGACACCTTTTGCTATCGCATCTCCAGAAGCAGTTAAAAAACATAAAGACAAGTTCGGTGAGCATCCAGTTGGTACTGGTCCATTCGTATTTGTAGAGTGGCTTCCAAATGATAAGATTGTTTTAGATAAGAATCCTAATTACTATAAAACTGGGTTCCCATTATTAGAGAAAATTATTTTCAAATCCATTCCAGATAACTCCGCACGTTTTACTGCATTACAAAGTGGAGATATCGATATGATGGATGGTGTAAATCCAGACGATGTAACGTTAGCAGAAGGAAATGAGAATTTACAAGTATGGTTACGTCCAAGTATGAACGTAGGATACTTAGCATTTAATACTGAAAAAGCACCTTTTGATAATCCAAAAGTACGTCAAGCATTAAGTATGGCAGTAAATAAGCAAGGATTAATCGATGCGTTCTATAATGGATTAGCAGAACCAGCGAAAAACCCAATGCCTCCATCATTATGGGGATATAATGACAGCATTACAGATTATGAATACAATCTTGTTAAAGCAAAAGAATTATTAGCAGAAGCAGGTTTCCCAAATGGATTTGAAACAGATTTCTGGTATATGCCTGTACCACGTCCATATATTCCACAGGGTAAGAAGATTGCTGAAGCAATGCAAGCTGATTTTGAGAAAATTGGTGTTAAAGTAAACCTAAGAACAGAAGAATGGGCAACTTACCTTGACTTAACTGGAAAAGGTGAGCATTCCATGGCACTTCTTGGTTGGACTGGAGATAATGGAGACCCTGACAACTTTATCTATGTATTACTAGATAAAGACAATGCAAAAGGTCCAGATGCAGGTAATATTGCATTCTATAAGAATGATGCATTACATGATATTTTAATTAAAGCTCAACAATCCAGTGATGAGGCAGAAAGAACAAAATTATACGAGGATGCTCAAGAAATTATTCATAATGATGCTCCTTGGGTACCATTAGTTCACTCAACACCACCACTTGTAGGTAAAAAGAATATTAAAGGCTTTAATCCACATCCTACAGGTTCAGATAAGTTTACTGAGGTTCATTTCGAGTAAGAAAATTTAAAAATGTAATAAGGGTAGTGTTGACTACAATACTACCCTTCATTATTATCGCCATCACAGATTGGAGTGAGCATCATGTTTGCATATACTGTACGTCGATTAATCATGTTGATTCCCGTTTTAATTGGAATGTCTATTTTGGTATTTTCTATAATTCATCTCATTCCAGGGGATCCAGCAAAAACATTACTTGGAGAAAAAGCCTCTCCAGAAGTTTTAGAAAAAATGCGTGAAGATTTAGGATTAAATGACCCATTGTTGGTTCAATACAAAAACTATATGGTGAATTTATTACAGGGTGATTTAGGCACCTCAATTAAAACTAAAAGATCAATATCGGAAGAGATAAAACCTTATTTGGCAGCCACAGTGGAGCTGACTTTTTTCGCTATGCTATTTGCGGTTATTGTTGGCGTAAATGCTGGAATCATAGCTGCTTGGAAACAAAATTCGTGGTTTGATTATATTGCAATGTTGATTGCATTAATCGGAGTATCCATGCCAGTTTTCTGGTTAGGTTTAATGGAGCAATATATTTTTGCGCAAAAGCTACAATGGTTACCTTCCATAGGAAGAGACAGTATTTTAAATCCAATAAATTCGATTACTAATTTTTACATAATAGATACCGTGATCCAAGGAGATTTTGATGGTTTAAAACAAATTTTAAAACATTTAATATTACCTAGTATTGCTTTAGGAACGATTCCAATGGCAATCATTGCTAGAATGACACGTTCTAGTATGTTAGAGGTAATGAAGGCTGATTATATTCGTACGGCTAGAGCAAAAGGGGTTGCTCAGTTCTTTTTAGTGTATAAGCATGCCTTGAAAAATGCATTTATACCAGTGTTAACTGTAGTTGGTTTACAAACAGGATTATTACTTGGGGGTGCAGTATTAACCGAAACTATTTTCGCATGGCCAGGAGTAGGTAAGTATTTGTACGACGCAATATCTGTACGTGACTACCCAGTAATTCAATCAGGAATATTAATGATTGCAACTATATTTGTAATTATAAACCTTATTGTAGACCTATTGTATTCTGCAATAGATCCAAGAATTAGGTATCAATAGGGGGGAATTGACATGAGCCAATTGCAACATAAAGTAGAAACAACATTTGCCACAATCCCCAAAAAGGAATCACTTTGGTTAGATGCGTGGAAAAGATTACGAAGAAGAAAATTAGCCATGCTTGGTGGAGGAATAGTCCTATTTTTTATTATTCTAGCTGTACTTGCTCCAGTTTTAACGCCGTATCCATATGATGGTGCAGAGCTGTCTCAACGTTTTATTAAGCCGATGGAAGAAGGTCATTGGTTAGGAACAGATGATTTGGGAAGAGACCTTTTTACCAGAATTGTTTATGGAGCACAGATTTCGTTACGTGTAGGCTTTTTAGCTGTAGTAGGTTCGATTATCGTTGGAACCTATTTGGGATTAGTTGCAGGATATTACGGTAAATGGATCGATATGATAATTTCCAGAGTATTTGATATTATGCTTGCTTTCCCAAGTATTTTACTTGCTATCGCGATTGTTACAATATTAGGAAGATCGCTAACCAATGCTTTAATCGCGATTGCGATTATTAATGTTCCTACCTATGGAAGATTAGTACGGTCTAAGGTGTTAAGTTTAAAAGAGGAAGAATTTATTATGGCCGCTAAAGCAATTGGAATGAAAAATTGGAGAATTATCTATCATCATTTGCTTCCTAATAGTATGACACCAATAATTGTACAAGGCACCTTAGGAATTGCCACAGCAATTATTGAAACGGCTGCTTTAGGCTTTTTAGGACTAGGTGCAGTACCTCCTACACCTGAATGGGGAACGATGTTAGCCGATTCTAAGGACTATATCCAATTAGCCCCTTGGACAGTAATTTTTCCTGGACTTTCAATTATGCTTGTTGTTTTAGGTTTTAACTTATTAGGAGATGGATTAAGGGATGCACTTGATCCAAAAATGAAACAATAATTAACAATAAAACGGTGACTCCCCTTGATTTCTGCAAGGATAATTTTGTATAATAAGTGTCGACATACTTAAATACGAATCGTTAATGACAAGGAGAGTAATTAAAGGAAAAGCAGTAGCGAGCCGGGAGGGTGGAAGCCGGTGCATAGAACTTTAATGAAACGCACCTTCGAAACATTTAACTGAATGAAAGAGTAGGTTAAATCGGTGAATAACCGTTATCAAGGAAAAGGCATTGTAGAATTTTTTGTAATGCAAAAAAGGGTGGTACCACGAGAACTTCTCGTCTCTTTAGAGGCGAGGGTTTTTTTTATTTTCTAATCGGAAAAAAGTAGAATAAATTAGGAGGTTATTTATACAATGAAACAATATGTGGCAAAGATTTTAAGTGAAACAATAGAAATGACAGAGGAAGAAATACTTCCATTATTAGAAACTCCACCTAACCGTGAAATGGGTGATGTTGCTTTTCCATGTTTTTCTTTAGCTAAAACCTTTAAAAAAGCTCCTCAGATGATAGCAGAAGAAATTGCGAAAAAAATTAATGACTCAATGATTACAGCAGCACCAACAGGACCATATCTGAACTTTTATTTTAATCGCTCACAATTTGCAGCCGAACTAGTGGAAAAAGTGCTATCAAAAGGTTTTGGTTTTGGTGAAAGTAAAGTAGGTGAAAATAAAACAGTAGTTGTCGATTTTTCATCACCAAATATTGCAAAACCATTTAGCCTTCCTCACTTACGGTCAACGATGATTGGAAATGCTATTGTGAATCTTCACAAGGCTTTAGGCTATAAAACAGTGGGAATTAACCATTTAGGGGATTGGGGAACCCAGTTTGGAAAAGAAATTGTCGCATACCATAAATGGGGAAATGATGAAGCAATTCATAATAATCCAATCGAGGAATTGGTTAAAATCTATGTGAAGTTTCATGAGGAGGCAGAAATTCATCCAGAGCTAGAGGATGAAGCACGCTTGTGGTTTAAAAAACTAGAAGATAAGGATGAAGAAGCTGTTCGCTTGTGGAAATGGTTTGTAGAAGAAAGTATGAAGGAGTTTGAAAAGATATACAAATTATTAGGAGTTTCCTTTGATCATTATATGGGAGAAAGTTTCTATAATGATAAGATGGATCGAGTTATTGAAGAGCTTGAGAGCAAAAAGCTACTAGTAGAAAGTGAAGGGGCACAGATTGTTGATTTATCTTCAGAGGATATGCCACCTGCATTAATCAAAAAGAAGGATGGTTCTTCAATCTATGCTACTCGTGATTTAGCAGCAGCATTATATCGTAAGGATCACTTTGGTTTTGAAAAGATGTTTTATGTGGTTGGAAATGAGCAAAAACTCCATTTTCAGCAAATTTTTGCGGTATTAAATAAAATGGGATATACATGGGCTGAGAATTTGACACATGTGCCTTTTGGATTAATGTTATTTGAGAGTAAAAAAATGTCTACTAGAAAAGGAACGATTGTATTACTAGAAGAGGTTCTCCAAAAAAGTATTGAGATGGCTGATTCCATTATTGCTGAAAAAAATCCGAATTTAGCAAATAGAGAAGAAGTAGCCAAAGCCATTGGTGTAGGCTCAGTAATTTTTAATGATTTAAAACACCATCGACTTCATGAAGTGAATTTCTCATGGGAAGAAGCTCTTAATTTTGAGGGCGAAACTGGGCCATATGTACAATATACTAATGCAAGAACACAAAGCTTACTTCGTAAGTCAGAATTGACAGAGGCACAATTGGACCAAATTAATGGTGAATTCCTACAAGGCGAGGCCTCTTGGGATTTAATTCTACTGATAAATCAATATCCAGATATACTTGTTAAAGCTGCAAATCGTGCTGAGCCATCCATTGTCGCAAGATACTTATTAGATTTAAGTGCTCAATTTAATCGTTTTTATCATCAAGAAAGAATATTAGTGGATAATATAGAAGAGAAAAAGTCTAAATTAGGTTTAGCACTGTCAACATCCTATGTTTTACAGCATGGACTTAAAATTTTAGGTTTGCAGGCTCCAAAAGAAATTTAATAAGCATTTACAAGAAGGCTAAGAATCTAAATTTCTTAGTCTTTTTTTAATTCTCAAAAATAAGGATAGTGTTGTCATATTTATTTTACAAATAAAAGAGGAAATAGGTATAGAAAGATAGAAATATCAAGTAAGTGGGGGGGAGAGGCTATGGAACAGTTTAAGGAGAAGAAAATTTTAATCGTTGATGATGAGCCTCAAATGCGCGAGCTATTAAGAGCATATATAGAAAAATCAGGGTTTATTGTAGTAGAAGCGCTAAATGGGATTGAAGCATTAGAAAAACTGAGGGAAGAAAGGTTTGATTGCATAGTTCTTGATGTTATGATGCCAGAGATGGATGGATTAACAGCTTGCATGGAAATTCGAAATGAATCAGAAGTACCTATTATATTGCTTTCTGCTCGAGGTGATGAATTAGATCGAGTCCATGGTTTAGAATTGGGGGCAGATGACTATATTGTGAAGCCATTTAGCCCAAGAGAGTTAGTGGCAAGGATAAAAGCATTATTACGCAGATCTTCAACGACTGTCAAAAATGAAACTACCAATAATATAAGAACATGTGGAATTATAACGATAGATGAGAAGGCAAGAGAGGTAAATGTTAATAATACGGAATTAGTATTAACTCCGAAAGAATATGATCTCCTATTGTTCTTTGCTAAAAATCCAAATCAAGTATGGACAAGAGAACAGATTCTTGAACGGGTTTGGGGTTATGATTTTTATGGAAGCTTAAGAACGGTAGATACTCATGTTAAAACCTTAAGGATGAAATTAGATATCAACGCGAATTATATTTCAACGATTTGGGGTGTCGGTTACAAATTTGAGGTATAAAATGAAACTTGATCTAAGCTCAAAGCTATGGATAACATTAATTATAACGATTTTAGTGGGGAGTATTTTTAATTATTGGTTTACTCTATTTCTCTATGAGCATTTGTATGTTGAACAGACTGAGGAATACTTAATTGATAAAGGCGAAAAAATTGTCGCGCTTTATCATTCTGGATTAACAACAGATGAATTAAAAGAAATGATTGAGGTAGCGAATAAGATTACGAATTCAGAAGTCTTATTTACAGAAAATCCAGTTGATTTATGTGCTTGTATTCCTATGATTGATTCTCCTAATAATTTTTTAATGAATTATGAACAAAGGCTTCAATTATTAAAAGGGGAGACAGTGATTATCGTTGGAGAGCATAAACTGTTTAACCGAGACGTGATTGCAGTGGTTGTTCCTATTCTTAATGACAAAGGCGATTTAATAGGCGGAGTATTCACTTATAAGCCACTGGCAACCATATTAGAAGCTGTCAACGAAATAAAGTATCTATTAATTGTATATATCTTAGTATTTTTACTTTTAGGAATAATTGTTGGCAAACTAATTACTCTTACAATGACAAAGCCTTTACGAGAAATGAAAGTTGCAGCGAAAAAAATGATGAATGGGGATTTTGATGCGAAAATCCGTGTCGTAACAAAAGATGAAATTGGTAATCTAGGGGACACTTTAAACCATTTATCAGCTTCATTAAAAAATACGATAGAACTGTTATCAAAGGAAAAGAAACAGCTTTCACAGATATTAGATGGTATTCATGATAGTGTAATTACGATTAATAAAGATGATCAATTTGTATTATGTAATGGTCCTTCAAAGCAGCTCTTACGTAAGTTGAATTTAAATAAAGATCAATTCATCCGTTTTCCGGAAATCAAAAGCTATATAGACAGAGTAAAGGTTGAAAAGAAAGTAGTAACTGGTGAAATAGGATTAGAAAACAAAAACTTTGTGATATTTATTGCTCCGTTAATGGAAGAGGAAAACCTGTGGGGAACAGTCATCGTAATTCATGATGTTACAAATGAAAGAAGGAAAGAAAATGAAGCACGAGAATTTTTAGCGATTGCTTCCCATGAATTAAGAACTCCTCTAAGCTATGTTCGTGGCTATACAGAGGCTTTAATTGACGGAGTCGCAGAATCCACAGAAACTAAAAAAAGATATTTAAACACAATTCATACGGAAACGACAAGAATGGAAAGACTTGTTAATGATTTGCTAGATTTAGCTCAATTAGAAAGAAGTACTTATGCCATTACACAAGAAAATATAAGATTAGATCAAATTGTAAATCAAGTAGTAGAAAGATATCGGCCTGTTTTTGAGAAAAAGGGAGTCAGCATTGATTACTTTGGGAATGAATCCTTGTGGATGATTGGAGACGAAGACCGCATTATCCAAATTCTTGTTAATTTATTAGATAATGCCTTGCGATATACACCATCAAAGGGCAGTGTCATTATTAAGACATTTTATAAGAATGAAGATATTGTTATTGAAGTAATTGATACTGGTGAAGGCATAAGGAAAGAAGATTTAGAGAAAATTGGGGAAATGTTTTTTCGAGTGGATAAATCAAGAAGCAGAGATCGTGGAGGAACTGGTCTAGGTTTAGCAATTGTTAAACAAATTGTAGAGAAATTGAATGGAAAATTAGAAGTAAAAAGTGAATTAGGAAGTGGTACGACCTTTACTATCTATTTTCCTAAATAAACGTTTTGATAAATAAGTCCTTTAAATTGGATGTTAATTCCATATTTAAAGGGCCTATTTATTATTGAAAAAACTAATTAGACAAAAAATTTTTATTTTTTTAAAAATACTCTTTCCTTTATCGCGATTGTGCTGTAAACTAAAGAACATATATAAAAAAGTTGTACAAAAATAAGGAGGTCATCTTATGGAGAGAGAGCAATGGGGGAGCCGAGTAGGTTTTATCTTGGCCGCAGTCGGTTCAGCAGTGGGATTAGGAAACATTTGGCGTTTTCCGTATGTTGTTTATGAAAATGGTGGTGGTGCCTTTTTAATTCCTTACTTCTTCGCATTATTAACAGCAGGAATCCCAATTTTGGTTTTGGAGTTTGGTATTGGACACAAATTTAAAGGTTCAGCACCTTTATCATTTAGAAGAATTTTAGGCAAATCAGAATGGTTAGGCTGGTGGCAGGTTTTAATCTCTTTTGTAATTATTACTTATTACGTGGTTATTATTGCATGGGCAATGAGCTATACTTGGTTCTCCACAAATCTTCAGTGGGGAGAAGATACAAAAGGCTTTTTATTTACAGAATATTTAAATTTATCTGATGGTGCTTGGAGTTCTGGTGGTATTCAATGGAATATTTTTATTTTAGTAATCGCTGTTTGGGCACTTATTTATTTTGTCTTATATAAAGGTGTTAAAAGTGGAATTGAAAAGGCATCTAAACTATTAATGCCTGTACTAGTTATTATAATGATTCTATTTACGATTCGTGGAGTAACATTACCAGGAGCAGTAGAAGGATTAAATGTATTATTAACCCCAAATTTTGATAAAATATTAGATGCAAAAGCATGGATTGCTGCATATGGTCAGATCTTTTTTAGCTTAAGTATTGCATTTGCAATTATGATTACTTATTCTAGCTATTTACCAAAGAAAGCGGAAATCAATAATAGTGCATTTATTACTGGTTTATCTAATAGTGGATTTGAATTTTTAGCAGCACTAGGCGTTTTTGGCGTAATTGGATTTATGGCAACATCCTCAGGAACCGATGTAAATGAAGTAGCAGCAGCAGGAGTTGGATTAGCATTTGTGGTGTTCCCACAAATCATTAATCAACTTCCAGCTCTTAATGAAGTTGTGGGTGTAATGTTCTTCTTTTCACTGGTAATTGCCGGATTAACCTCCGCAATTTCCATTGTAGAGGTAATTGTATCAGCAGTAATGGACAAGTTTTCCATGTCTAGAAAGCAAGCAGTTACAGCAGTTTCAATCATTGGCTTTCTCGGCAGTGTGTTCTATACAACTGGTGGAGGTTTGTACTATCTAGATATTGTGGATCACTTTATTAATTCCTTCGGAGTGGTATTAGCGGGCTTAGTAGAAGTTCTTATTGTTGGATGGTTATACCGATTGGCTTCTATTAGAGAACACAATAATCTGACTTCTGATTTTGCCATTGGTAGCTGGTGGGATATTATGATTAAAGTAATTACTCCAATTGTATTAGGTACGATGACAGTGTTAAACATAAAAACAGAATTAGGGGCTCCTTATGAAGGGTATCCATTAGATTTTCTAGCTATTTTTGGTTGGGGAACAGCAGCGGCAGTTATTGTTTTAGGTATATTATTATCTCTTGTTCCCGGCTTTAAGAATGAAGGGAGGAAATTTTAAATGAATACTGGTGCAATTATTATGTTTGCTTTTGGTGCAACACTACTTTGGGGTGGCTTAGTCGTGACTTTAGTTTTAGCATCACTAAAAAGTAAAAATGCAAAAGAATCCTATTCAGAGGATGTTAGTATCTAAAAATCATTTCATACGAATGTAAAAATAAGTGGCTCTTTTGGAGTCACTTATTTTTTTTGCTATTTCTTTCCCATATTCTTAAATAGGGTGTAGGATCAAAAGCCCATTCATTTCGACCATTATATTTATACATGCCAAAATGTAAGTGGGGAGGGAATTTTCCTTGTGTTCCAGGACTTCCATATCCAGAACTACCTACATAGCCAATAACGTCTCCAGGCTTTACAACATCTCCTTCTTTAAGCTCTTTTTTAAAGCCTGTTAGATGAGCATAATAATAATAAATATTATTGGTGTCTCGTATACCGATTCTCCAGCCTCCAAATTTATTCCAGCCTAGTATTTCGATATATCCATAGGATACACTTCTTACTGGTGTACCGTAGCCTGCAAAAATATCAGTGCCCTCATGAATTCGAACACCACCCCAGCCTCTTGCGTCTCCCCAAGTGCTGCGATAAGAATAATTATTCCATTTAGGCACTGGAAAAACTCTTTGATATAATTCTAAGGTATTAAAGGTTCGATAAATAGCTGCCATTTCACTAATAATTTTAGTGGTCGTTTCATTTCGATAATAATCATTTAATGCTTTTATTATATTTTCTTCTGTATTTCCGTACCTAGAAAGGTAGGAAAGATAGGCGACTAAAACGTCAGTATCATTATTACGGTCTGCCTTTCCATCGCCATCCCCATCTTCACCAAATCCTGCAAAAAACTGAATTCTTCCAGGATTTGTGTCTTCATAATTTGGATGGAGAAAACCAGCCCATTTTTCCCCTGGGAAATAGATTGCGATTAATCCTTTTTTTTCTGGGATATCTTTGCGGACCGGTTGAATATTTCTTTCGAATTGATCGATTGCAGCAATATAGTACCAAGGAATTTGATAAATTGCTTCCATCTCTTTAAAAAAAGTCAATCGAAGCTGTGGCGTATTTTCTTTGTCTGCTTCATTTTGACGCGCAGAAGCAAATGAAAGACTATAAGAATTAGAGATTAGTGTAAGTAATAAAATAGACAGAAATAGCTTTTTCATCGAATTTCGCTCCAATATTTTTATTCTTTCGTTTTTTTGTTATTTTTTACTTAGTGTTGGAACTACGACCTAATCTTATGTATGGCAAATAGATGTAAAATATATTAACCACATTGAACTATCTTATAATTACAATATAATGGAGAAAAGAATATTTATTATTGGAGGATAAAATAGTGATTGGATTACTTAAATATAGACAAGGATTTACTCTATCCCATTTAATCGAACTTTTAGAGAAGGAAACAGGCGATTCCTTCGATATGATTAATAATCAAGAACAAAAAATAGCTATGCAACTGGAAGCTCTAAAAATTAATCAATTGTATCTATCTCCGTTATTTATACATCCTGACGATATGGAAAGGATTCCAATAGAAGTATTATCTAATATTCCCCTAAAAATTGACGAAGAAACAGGTCCTGGATTTTCGGCGGAAATGATTCATTGGTTAAAAGAAAATGTTTCTTTGCAAAACCCAACTACTCCGTTATTTATACAAAAAAAATACGAGAATAACCATTTAGGCGTTATTCTTTTTGAGGAAAAACAAGAGAATAATAATGAATTTAAAATGGGGAGAGGTAACCACCAACATCTCGATTCAAGAATGATGAAGCTCGAAGTATCTATTGATGATATGAATCCGGAATTTTACGGTTTTTTATTTGAGGAATTATTTAGACTTGGGGCAAATGACGTTTATGTCGAGCAAGTAATTATGAAAAAAAATCGGCCAGCAAGCGTGCTACATGTGTTATGTCAGGAGGAAAAAAAGGAAGAGATCATTTCCTTTTTGTTTCGTGAAACAACAACGCTTGGAGTACGCTATACTCCATATTCTGTTTACCGATTAGAACGTGAATTTATTCCTATCTCTACCCCTTGGGGAGAAGCAACAATTAAAATAGGAAAGATGCATGGGAAGGTTGTACAGATTTCCCCTGAATATGACCAATGTGTAGCCATCGCAAAAGAAAAGAAACTTCCGTTAAAATTGATTTATGATACGATAAAACAATTAGGCTATCAATCTTATGAATAGATTAAATTAAGCTCGCATTTGTTAAAATGCGAGCTTAATTGTACTTTATTTCTATTGTTCATGACGATGTACATGCTTAAAGGTATGCTTGTGACTGTGTTTATGATTATGATGCTCGTGGTTATGGTCATGACTATGATCATGATCATGCTTATGAATATGAAAACTTGGTTCTGTTACGTATAGCTCTTGGGTTTCTCCAATTACTGCTCTAATCACATTAGGACGATCCTCAAAGTCCTTTGTACCAGCTCCATAACCAATCATCTTAACGACCATAGAAGGGTATCCTTCAAAGCCAGTACCAAGTGCTGCAGCTATTCCTGCTCCAGTTGGTGTTGTCATTTCAAATGGAACTTTTGAAGAACGAATTGGAAGGCCTTTTAAAATTTCTAGTGTTGCAGGAGTAGGAACAGGATAAATTCCATGATCAATTTTCACTTGGCCCATACCTAAAGGAATTGGAGAAGTATAAATCTGTTCAATTCCTAAAAGATCAAGAGCAATAGCTACACCAATAATATCAACAATAGAATCAATGGCACCTACTTCATGGAAATGAACCTTTTCTAATGGAAGCTGATGAATTTTTCCTTCGGCTGTTCCAATAACGTGGAAAATCTTTTTTGCATCACGTTTAACTCGATCAGATAGGGAAGAATCGTCAATCATCTTAATAATATCTGTATAGTGGCGGTGATGGACAATCTCTGTTTCTGGGTCAAGTAAAACATCAATTTTAAAAGCCGAAACGCCCTTTTTCACTACCTTACTGGTTTGTAAATGAAAAGACTCAATAGGAAGCTGCTTAAGCTCTTGTTCAATCTGATTTAAACTAGCTCCTGCATCAACTAAGGCAGCCAAAGTCATATCGCCACTAATTCCAGAAAAGCAATCTAGATAAAGTACCTTCATTTAATAAACTCTCCTTTATAGTTTACAAAGTAACTATATGTTCATTTTTAATCAAGCTTATATTTTGGATCTGCTAATTTATTTATTAAGCTTGCTTGATAACCTGCTCCAAATCCATTATCAATATTTACAACCGAAATCCCACTGCTACAAGAATTTAACATGGTCAATAATGCGGATAGCCCCTGGTAATTGGCGCCATAACCAACACTTGTGGGAACAGCAATAATTGGCGTTGAAACAAGACCACCAACCACACTAGGCAGTGCACCTTCCATACCAGCAACAACAATAATCACGTTTGCTTCTCGAATAGTATCCATACGATGAATTAATCGGTGTAGACCAGCAACGCCAACATCACAAATTAAGTCTACTTCGTTTCCCATAGCTTGAGCAGTTACAACAGCTTCTTCTGCAACGGGTAAATCTGAGGTTCCAGCGCAAACCACTGCAATCTTTCCTGGATGCTGTGGGTTAGTGTTTTTATTCCAAAGTAATGTTCTTGCAGTTGGATTATAAACGATTTTTGGGAACTTTTTCGTCACTTCTTTTCCCATTTCTGCTGTTACTCGAGTAGCTAAAACTACAGGATGCTGTACGATTAATCTTTCGAAAATCATTACTACTTGCTCTGTCGTTTTTCCGGCCCCATAGATTACCTCTGGAAAGCCAACACGTTTAGCTCGATGAAGATCGAGATTCGCGAAGCCAAGATCATCATAGTTTTTAAGCTTGCTTTTTGCTTCATCAATTGTTATTGTTCCTTTTTGCACCTCTAATAAAACGTCGGTTAATCGATCATTATTCATGTTGATTCTCCTTTTTTACGCTTTCAATCATGCTGCCTGTTCTATATCCTTGTAGGTCAAGGGAAACATAAACAAACCCTGCCTCTTTAAATTGTTGAACAATTTTTTCATGGTTTTGGAGAATTAAAGGAAAGCTTTCTGCCGGCACTTCAATTCTAGCGGTGTGGTCATGATGACGAACTCTAAATTGACTGAAGCCTAGTTGATATAAAACATCTTCTGCCTGTTCTATTTGTCTAAGCTTTGGCTCTGTTACTTCATTTCCATGAGGAATGCGAGTTGCTAGGCAGGAAAACGACGCTTTATTCCAAGTTGGCAGCCCTCTTTTTTTGGACAAAGCTCTGATATCACTTTTTGATAGACCTGCGTCTTTTAGTGGGCTTCTAATCTGTAAATTTTTCAGTGCCTTAATCCCTGGGCGAAACTCTTTCATATCGTCAGTATTTGATCCATCAATTACAAAAGGAATACCCTTTTGCTCTGCTAGCTTTAGCAAATGAGAGAAAAGATCATTTTTGCAGAAGAAGCAACGATCAATGGGATTAGAACTAATTTTCTCATTTTCCAAAGCTTTTAATGGGATGATTTGGTGATGTATTCCCATTTCTTGGGATAATTCCTTTGCTTCTTCAACCTCTCTTGATGGAATATATTCGGTTTGCAGGGTTACCGCAATCGCATTTTCCCCTAATACATCATTAGCAATAGCAGCAAGATAAGTACTATCTACTCCTCCAGAGAAGGCGACCATTACCTGCTTCATTTCCTTGAGGATGGTGATTAAATCCTGTTCTTTTTTTTCTAAATCTATTGTCATTTTGAAATTAGTCCTTTCTGTAACCATTTTTAGTATGGGCTTTTCTAATTACTATAGAAAAACAGACTAAAATTGTCACTAGACAAACTGTACAAAGTTTCACCAATTTCTTCTATTAAAATTGTTTATAATTGTTGATTTAATAAGGTCAGAAATAGACCAACATCGGTAACTAAGCCATGTGCTTGTGCAGAGCCACGATCTACCAGCTTGGCAACTACTGCAGGATTAATATCTACAATCACTGTTTTAACCCAGCTAGGTAGCATATTTCCTGTACCTATAGAATGAAGCATTGTAGAAAGCATGATAACCATATCTGCATCTTGAATCATCTGTGCATATGCTTCTTGAGCTTGAATTAAATCCATTAATGTGTCTGGTAGAGGACCATCATCCCGAATTGAACCTGCTAAAACAAATGGAATATTATTCTTTACTAATTCATACATTATTCCTGATTTTATTGTTTGATCAGCAACAGCCGCAGCAATACTACCTGACTTATTGACAGCATTAATTGCTCTCATATGATGCTTATGTCCACCTTTAACAACCTTACCAGTATCTAAATTTACACCTAAAGACGTACCATAGAGATCTCTTTCAATGTCATGAACTGCTAAGGCGTTTCCAGATAGAACACCAGAAACAAACCCTTTTCTTATCATATCCTGAAATGCGACCATTCCACCAGTATGTATAACAACTGGGCCTGCCACAAAAACAATTTTTCCATTCTTTTCTTTTATTTGTTTCATTTCTACTGCTAATTGATTGACAGCGATTTCAACTCGGCGCTCAGAGCTAACTTCATTGACCATAAATGCGAAATCGTGATCATCATTTTCTGCAGCTTCAGTTTTAATTCTTACACCTTCAGAACCGCAAACAATGGCATCTCCAGCTTTTACATCACGAAGCTTAGTACAGATAATTTCTCCATTTTTAACAACTAAAACTCCGTCCATTCGCTGTTTCTGTACTTTGAACCATTTTCCATCTAAATAAACCTCTGTTGGATGATTGGTCGTTGAATAGAAATCATCAGGTACTGTCTTATCCTTTTCACTTGTTTTTAATAGAACAGGTGATTCGGTACTTGGAATGGAAATTCCTAAGTTAGTTAACTCATTTAAGATTAATGTAAAGCCTTCATCACTAATCTCAAGAGCAATAGTAGCGGTTGAAATATCATCTACCTTTTTACCAATATTCAGTTCTAGGACTTGATAAGAGCCATTATATTGTTCACAGGATGCATCAATTTGTTTAAGTATATCATCACGAATAATATGTCCTTTAATTTGAATGATTTTTCGCAAAACGATTCCTCCTTCATCTATTTTCTTCTAATTTCTTATGAAATGAATGAAAAGATTGTAAATGAAAATAATGATGTAACAGAACTATTATATCAAAAAAATAGTTTATACTACAAAAAACTAAATAAGAATCATTACGATTTACAAAAAAGAAGGTTCAGTTTATAATGAGATAGATAAATTATGCTTTTATATTGAGGATAGAAGGAGGATTTTTAATGTTACATTTCAAAACTAAGAAATCTTTATATAAAAAAAATACAGTATGGATAATGATGATACTAATCTTTGTAAGTATGATGGCAACTACCGGTTGTAATAATAATCAACCGCCAGAAGGAGAGGATAATAGTATACATGTCTATGCTAGCTCATATGTTTTGGCGGATTTGACTGAAAAAATAGCAGGGAATTTAGTAGAAGTAGAAAATATTATACCTCCAGGGGTGGAACCTCATGACTTTGAGCCTTCTCCACGTCAAATGGCAGAGCTTCAAAAGGCTGATATCTTTGTTTATAATGGAGCAGGATTAGATGCTTGGGTTACAAAATTATCAGATACCCTTAAGGTAGATACTCTATTGATTGATTCTACACAGAACATCAAATTAATAGTTGCAGATGATTCACATGAAGACGAACATAAAGATGAACATAAAGACGAACATGATGGGGCAACAGATCCTCATGTTTGGTTAGATCCAACCAATACCATCTTGCAGGGTGAGGTAATAAAAGAAGCGTTAATTCAATTAGACACCAAAAACCAAGACATTTACAACCAGAATTTCGAAGAGCTAAAAATAAGATTAATTAAATTGGATCAGCTATATCGGGATACTCTGAAAAATGCGGAAAGAAAGCATATTTTTGTTTCTCATGCAGCTTTTGGATATTTAGCAAAAAGATATGAAATAGAACAAATTGCAATTTCAGGACTAAATCCTCAGGATGAACCAAGTCCTAAGGAAATGATGGAAATTGTAGATAAGGCTAGGGATTATCAGATTGAGTATATTTTACTAGAACCATTAGTTCAGTCAAAATATGCACAGACGATTATGAATGAAATTAATGCAAAATCATTAATTCTTCATCCAATCGATGGTTTGACAAAAGAAGAGTTAGATAGAGGAGAAGATTATTTTTCGATTATGGAAGAAAATCTTGAGGTATTAAAGGTTGCATTAGGAGTGAAGTAAATGAGTTATCCGATTATTGAAGTAAATAATGTCTCCTTTAAATACGGAGATCAAGTAGTATTAGAAAATATTCAGCTGGAAATTAATAAAGGGGACTTTCTTGGATTAGTAGGACCAAATGGTTCAGGAAAATCTACTTTGTTAAAAATTATTCTTGGATTAATTCAACCTACTTCAGGTGAGGTAAGAATGTTTGGCAAGCCAATTTCCAAATTTAATCAATGGAGTAAGGTTGGCTATGTATCACAAAAGGCAAATAGCTTTAACCGTGGATTCCCAGCATCAGTGGAAGAGATTGTTGAAACTGGGCTATATGGAGAGTTAGGGATTTTTAAAAGAGTAGGGCAAAAAGAAAAAGAGCGAGTGAAAATGGCACTAGAACAAGTAGGCCTGTCTGATTTAGGCTCTAGAAATATTGCGAAGCTATCTGGTGGTCAGCAGCAGCGAGCATTTATTGCTCGTGCAATTGTGAGTAACCCTGAGATTATCATCTTAGATGAACCCACTGTAGGAGTAGATACAGAATCTGTTAAACAATTTTATCAACTGATGGGCCAATTGAATGAAAAATTGGGATTAACGATTGTTCTCGTTTCCCATGACATTGGTACAATAACAGAAAAGGTTACTAAGCTTGCATGCTTGAATAAAAAGTTATTTTGCCATGGGTCACCAAAGGAGATGGAAGACCCGCAAAAGACTTTTGAAAAAACTTTTGGTGAAGATATAAACATGGTAACTCACCACCACCATTAAAGTTAAGGGGTAATTGTGATGCTAGAAATATTTCAATATGAATTTATGCAAAATGCACTCATTGCAGGTATGATGATTGGCATTATCAGCCCTGCTATTGGGGTATTTATTGTACTTAGAAGATTATCACTTATTGGTGATACCTTATCCCATGTCACTCTCGCAGGTGTTGCCGCAGGGTTACTTTTTGGGATTTATCCTGTAATTTCAGGAATGATTTTTTCCATTTTCGCAGCAATAGGGATAGAACAGCTTCGAAAACTCTATAAGAATTATGAGGAATTAGCCATTCCAATCATGCTATCTGCCGGAATTGGTCTTGCTGTTGTTCTTATTAGTAAAGCAAAGAGCTTTAATGTTGATTTATTTAGTTATTTGTTTGGTAGTGTAATGACTGTAACTAGGCAGGATTTATGGACTATTTTAATCGTCGGTTTATTCATTTCTTTGATTGTCATCGTATTATTTAAAAACCTATTTTATCTGTCCTTTGATGAAGAATCAGCAAGATTAAGTGGAATTCCCTACAAATTAGTTAATACTATTTTTATCATTTTAGTCGCATTGACAATCTCTGTTTCGATGAGGATTGTCGGTATCTTATTAGTATCCTCTTTGATGACTATTCCAGTAGCAGCAAGCTTACAGATTGCCAATAATTTTAAGCAGGCATATATTTATTCCATTATTTTTTCCTTGTTATCTGTGATTTTAGGCATCATCTTAGCCTTTTACTTTGATATTGCAACTGGAGGAACAATTGTTTTAACGAGTATTGCAATTTTATTAGTGGTTCTTCTTTTCAGAAAATCTTAAAAATAAAAATAAAAGTATCCAAAAAAGACTCACTAGCGATAAATTTGCTAGTGAGTCTTTTTTAGCTTTTCTAACCAATTATAGAAATAAAGTGTTTGAGAATACGTGCGGTCATTCCCCATATTACCTTGTCCTTATATGTATAAAAGAGTTCTGGTATTTTTCCGGTTCTAAAAGGATAATCCCTTCCTCCAGGAATTCGCTCAAAAGGAAAGTTTGGGTCGGGATCTATCTTTAGTCCTAGATAGAAGGTTTCTGGTTCATTTTTTAGAAAAAAATCAACAGGAACACAGAATGTTTTTTCTACCTCATCTGGATTAGGAAGCAGCTTATGATTCACATCTAACTGTGCTACAAAGGGATAGATAATTGATTGCTGAGATGGAATATAGGTATCTAGTTGATGTATCAGATGAATTTGATCGCTGGGAATACCAAGCTCTTCACTGGTTTCTCTTACTGCAGTCTCTCTTGGATGCTGGTCAAGTTCCTCCATTTTACCGCCAGGAAAGCTTATCTCTCCGGGCTGTCGTCTTAATGATTTGGCTCTGACTTGGAATAGAATAGAGGTACCTAGCTCTTCATCCTCAATAAGCGGGATTAGAACGGCATATTTTCGCATCTGTTCATGTCCTAAAATATCTACCGTTCTATTGTTTAATTTTTGCTGTATTTGTGTAATCATGGTATTTTTGTACCTCGCTCATCGCTAATCCTTAAAATCTTTTCTCTATTATAGAGAAAAAGTTAAAGATTAGCTAGTTGAGCTTGTAAACTTTTTATTAATTCGTTAGATAGATTTTTATTCACCTGATAGTTTTGGTGATTAATCTTAATTTGTACCTCGTTCGCTTGAAGAAATGCCTGCTTTTGCTCTAGTGTAAAAGGGAAGTGAAGATAATGAACGGATTGTGTATAGGCTTCATCTGCATCACCCTCTTGGTCATCCATTGGTTCATAGGAAGTGACAAGTTGATCATCAAAAAGGAGTTGAACAGTGTTTTCGATTCCTACTATCGTTTTGTTAAAAGCGCGTAGCTCCTCTTGATTTGGTATCTCTATGAATAAGGTCATTGTCAGCTCATTTTCCTCTGGTAGTAAATCATTATACACTTCCAGCATTTCTTCAATATATTCTTGGTTTGTAATCTGTTCTGCGCGAATCATTTCTTGAATTTGATAAAAAACAGTTAATCTGGACTCAAAGAGACCGGAGATTTTCTCACTTATTGCTATTCGGCGAAATTTTTTTTCAGCAATTACTTCTTTTAAAAATTTTTCATGAAGATTTTTATATTGTTCATACGGTAATAAATCAGCTTTTGTTAATTTAGCCATTTTTACAACCTCCCTATAAATATGTTTTATAAATTCTATAAATATATAGAAGAGGGACTAGGTAAAAAGTATACCTAGTCCTATCTCAATTATTAATTATTAGCATACCAAGTAGATCTTAAATTAGTCATTTAGTCTGCCTAAAATTTTCTTAAATGTGTTAGCATGTGCTTTTTCTGATTTAGACATTACTTCAAACCATTCAGCGATTTCATCATAACCCTCTTCACGAGCTACTTTTGCAAAACCAGGATACATTTCGCTAAACTCATATTCTTCACCAGCAATTGCAGATTTAAGATTGTCAGCAGTAGTACCAACAGGAAGATCTGTTACAGGGTCTCCGCCACCATGCTTTAAGATCATATCAAAATGACCGAACGCATGGGAAGTTTCCCCATCAGCAATGCGTTGGAAGGAAGAAGATACATCTGCCAAACCTTCTACATCAGCTCGCTTGGAGAAATATAAGTATCTACGATTTGCTTGTGACTCACCTGCAAATGCAGCTTTTAAGTTTTCTAAAGTTTTACTTGTTTTAAATTCCATATTATAATACCACCTTTTTATACTTTTTTGTTTACTTTGTTTACAATGTTTATTTTAATGCTTTATGGTTAATAATGTCAAGTTGTAAAATGTATTTTTTGAAACTAACAATTTGTAAAATTTTGTGATAATATAAGTACAAGTAAATATAGTTTTGTTATTGTAAAAAATAATAACAACAGGAGAAGATACAGTATGATCCATATGCACGGTAATATATATGAATTGGTAATCAACCATAAAAATGGCTGGAATCCAGAAGCTTTTAGAGAAAGATATAGTGAGGTTTTAGAAAAGTATGATTATATTTTCGGGGATTGGGGCTATAATCAATTAAGGCTTAAAGGATTTTATGATAAGCAAAATGGAAATTTACCTCATGAAATGAAGATTGAAAGCTTTGATGAATATGTGATGGAATATTGCAACTTTGGTTGCGCTCACTTTCTGATAAAAAAAGTGAAATCAGATCAAAAAAACAATAAACAACAAGTAGAAGAAGTAAAAAAATGAGCCGAGGGGGCTCATTTTTTTAACATTATTGTTCCATTGTTTCTTCATTGTCATTCGTGTTGTCATTGGTAGGATGAGAGGTAGGATCGTGACGCTCTAAGCCTTCATGGAATTCTTTTCCTTCATAGGTAAAGGCAGATGTACTTCTCTGGCTATCTAGATAAGGTGTATCCTTACTTAATTTTCTATTGATTGGTGAACCATAAGGTCCTTCAGGAAATTCCTCAGGGAGCAGATTATCCCGTTGAGATTCCACAGTGGAAACGTCAGAAAAATCTCGTTTTCGTTCAATAATATTGTCACTTTTCTTTATTCCATCCAATTTTGATTGATCCAAGGTTTTGACCTCCATTCCTAATTATTGTTATCTAACAATTAGGATGTATCAAATTTCCATATTATAAACAGTAAAAGACAGGAAGCTCCTGTCTTTTTGTCCAACACTGTCTATTTGATTAATTATTTAATTTATCATCTATGAATTCTTATCAATTATAATTCTTTAAAGAATTTATTTATCTCTGCTCTACGCTCAATAACAAACATTAGGATAAGACCTAGTGTGTATAAAACTCCTAATTCACCAATACCTACTGATAGCATTGCTACAGGAATGGTTACTTCACTACTAAATACAACTCCAAGCATGACCCCAATTATAATTGCATTGATAATAACTGGTGGCAAAGGTGCTAACCATTTGTTTTTTATTTTTGAGGTCAATATCGCAGCGATTAAGGTGGCTAAAGGTCCAAAAATTAAATCAAGCACACCAGCTGAACTATATAAATTAGCGATAAGTACACCAATTGTTAATCCTGGGATTGCTAATGGTGTAAAGAATGGTAGAATGGTTAGAGCTTCAGATACCCGAAACTGAATCCATCCAAATGATAATGGAGCAAAAGCAACGGTTAAAACGACATAGATTGCAGCGATAGCCGCCGTAAAGGTAAGTCTTCTTGTAGAAAATTTCATAGTAAATCCTCCCTAAGCCCAATTTTTTAACAGGGGTGTTGGCACCCTGGACTTAATTATAATAGGTGATTTTTATGAAAATTTCAATTGAAAATTTATCTTCGGTTTCATCAAGACTCCCTCTTCAGCACCTCCATCTGAATAAAGTCTCGCTTTAATGGTTTGTTGTTAGACCTACCAATTTCAATAAAGAGCAATCAAATAGTCGTATAAATCTTTCGCTTCTTCTTCCGTTAATTGGTATACATGCTCTAAATAACCAGGCTCCTCTAAATCATCATGACCAATAATCGCTGTTTTACCGCTTTGGATATTAAAAATGATCTTTTTTCCATAAAATCGATCAGTTGGAATAATCGCCAAATCAAATTTTGCATTTGATTCGCCAATAAAGCTAATATATTTTATATTAGTATTTTCTGTATCTTCATATAGTACGTGCATATTCAATCATCCTTTCTTTATTTAAATATATTATATATGATTTTTTATAAAAATATCATTAGTGAGGTGTTTTAAATGAATTTTGATCAAATACAATCTTTTATTATTGAAGAACGGGATAATGGCTATTTACTAGATGTTTGGAAATCGATGCAACGGAAATGGAAGCTCTCTTTTGCTGAGTCTAATACAGTTTATGGTTCACTTGAAAGTTTTTTAAGTAAATTATTAGAGTTTCAAAGGGCTTGTACTGAAGATGGGGATAGTGAACCAGAAGTATGGATAAACAATGCTTTTCAAGAAAGTCATATTGCTCTTCAAAAGAAAAATGGAGAAAGGTGGAGATATATTCTTCATCCAACTGGATTTCAGGGGAATTGGGAAATATTTAAGGTGATTAGAACATAACCAGAATAGTAATTTGAGTATTACGAATAAAAAAGATATAATAGGCAACAAATGCTTTTGGAAAAAAGGGGAATTGTTCAGATGGAAGGGATTTTATTTGTTGCTATTATCTTGGGAATCCAAATTGTATATGTTTCTTTTTTTACTATAAGAATGATATTTACTTTAAAGGGAAAAAGGTACTTAGCAGCGGGAATTAGTGCAATTGAAGTGTATATTTATATCATGGGACTAAGCTTAGTCTTAGATAGACTTGATAACCCTATCAACTTATTAGCCTATAGTTTAGGCTATGGGCTAGGGGTGCTTACTGGAACAAAAATAGAAGAACGATTAGCTTTAGGATATGTCACTGTTCAAGTCATTACAGAACATATCGATGGAACACTACCTGATGCAATACGAGCAAAGGGATTTGGGGTCACTAGTTGGTTTGCAAAAGGAAAAGATGGTGATCGTTTAGTTCTTTATGTTTTAACAAAACGAAAACATCAGAATCGATTATTTACTGCGATTAAAGAACTAGATCCCAAGGCCTTTTATATGCAGCATGAACCAAATTATTTTCATGGTGGCTTTTGGACTAAAAAAGTATTATAGAGTGGACAAAATAGTAAATATGAAAAAGAGCCTGAATCAGGCTCTTTTTTTGCTATTCCATAATTAAATTTGGCTTATATTTGATGTTATGAATTGCTCGGATAAAACGAATTGTTTTTGTTTTTGCACGCATTACAATGGTGTGGGTTTCTGCAAGATCATTACCTAAAAAGCGAACTCCCTTTAATAATTCTCCGTCAGTAACACCAGTAGCTGCAAATATCGAATCGTCACCTTTTACCAGGTCGTTCATTTTTAAAAGCTTTCTCGGATCATTTAAGCCCATTGTTAAACATCTTTGATATTCCTGATCGTTCATTGGAACTAATCTCGCTTGCATGTCTCCACCTAATGCTTTTAAAGCTGCGGCAGAGATAACACCTTCAGGGGCACCACCTGTACCGATAAACAAATCAATTCCCGAATCAGGAATTGCTGTTGCGATTGCAGCACCAACATCACCATCACCAAATAATTTTACTCGAGCACCAATTTCTCTCACCTTAGCAATAAGCTCTGAATGGCGATCTCTTTCCTGAATGATTACCGTCAAATCTTGTAATCGTTTTTTATTTGCCTCTGCAAGTATCTCTAATGTTTTTTCTAATGGATCATCTAAATTAATCTTACCAGCAGCATTAGGACCTACAGCAATCTTTTCCATATACATGTCAGGAGCATGCAAAAGATTCCCTTTTCCTGCGATTGCAATTACGGCAATCGCATTAGACGTTCCCTTAGCAACAATATTTGTGCCTTCGAGAGGGTCCACAGCAACATCCACTTCTGGTCCATCACCAGTCCCTAGCTTTTCGCCAATATATAGCATTGGGGCTTCGTCTAGTTCTCCTTCTCCGATTACTACAGTACCATTAATTGAAATGCTATCAAACATGCCTCTCATTGCGCTTGTGGCAGCATTATCTGCTTCGTTCTTTTTTCCTCTACCCATCCATTGTGAAGAGGCTAAAGCAGCAGCTTCTGTTACTCGTGCAAGTTCTAACGCTAGTTCTCTTTCCAATTCCGTCACTTCCTTTATCTACATTGCAAACATATATCATTTTATCAAAAAACAATGCTAATTTTAACCTTTGTTTAATAAATATTGTGGTATAATATTTGAGATAGTTTCGCTGTACTTAGGGGAGGGGAAGTTTATGTATCAAGTCAATCGTGAAAAAATTAATGAAATTCTTAACTTTATGAATCGAAATTATGAAATTATGAAACCATTAACAACTTTAACACAAGAAGAATTTATTCAGGATCAAATCATTGTGCTTGCAACGGAAAGAGTGCTGCACAGTAGCATGGAATCAGTAATAGATGTAGGAAACCATATCATTGATGGATTTATTATGAGAGATCCTGGCAGCTATACAGATATTATCGAAATCCTAAGAGATGAGCAAGTTTTACCGGAGGAAATTGCTCAACAGTTTAAGGATTTTATTGCGTTTAGAAAAGATCTAGTAACTGAATATACCCATACTACACCTGAGAAAGTACATCAAATATTAGTTCAATATTTTTCTCTTCTAACTACTTTTGAAGAATATGTGCAAGCATATTTAATAAAGGAACTAGGTTAAATACTGCAAATTAGGATATACTATTATCATTAATAGTATACATTTTTTTATTATGCACATTAAAATACTTTTAATATAAAAAAGTTTATTAATTTACATTGAAGGATAATATGTTTATAATAAGAACATATAAATCCGAAGTAGTAAGTAGGTGATTTTTTGACTTTGTCAACGAAAGACGAAATTTTAATTATGTTAAAGACAGCTGGTTCTTTGACCGTAAGTGATATATCTAAAGAATTAGGAATTACAGAAATGGCAGTAAGGCGTCATCTTAACACGTTAGAGAGAGATGAGATGATTAAATCTACTCTAGTTCGACAAGCAATGGGAAGACCAACTCATCTATATTCTTTGACTGAAAAAGCGGAGGATAATTTTCCGAAGACCTATCGTGATCTAGCAAAGGATATCCTTGATGAGATTGCAGAAACGGAAGGTATGGACAAAATAGATACCCTTTTTGAAAAAAGAGAAGAACGATTGCGCAATAGGTATCTCTCGAAAATGAATTCCACCTCTGACTTATCTGAAAAGGTTAAATCATTAGTGGATATTCAAAATGAAAAAGGGTATATGGTCGAGCTTCAAGAGACAGAGGATGAATTTTTAATCATTGAAAAAAACTGTCCAATTTCAGAAATAGCTAAGGATTATGGGCAGGCCTGTAATGGAGAAAAAAAGCTTTTTGAAAATATTTTGGGTGCGAAGGTCGATTCAGTTCAATGTATGACAAGAGGAGACCGCAGTTGTGTATATGCAATTAAAAAAGCTATGAATAAATAAAACAGCGAGATTTGTTCTCGCTGTTTTATTTATTTCTGTAAAATACTATTCTCTAATTGATGGAATTGGATTTGTTCCAATTCATCAACTGGAATAGCTAAAAATGCTTTTACACAAGTAGGACAAAAATGAGAGCCGCTATCCTCCATAATAATTTTTCTAGCCTCAATGACGCTTCTTGGTTCTTTGTAAGGTCTTTTACTGGTAATGGTATCAAAGGCATCTGCAATAGCAAATATTCTGGCTGGAAGAGGAATTTGTTCCCCTTTTAAACCATAAGGATAACCTTGTCCATCAAAACGCTCATGGTGATATAAAATAATGTCAATCGCACCCTCTAAAAATTGGATGTTTTGAATCATTTCATAGCCGATTATTGGATGGGTTCTCATCACAACCCATTCCTCCTCTGTTAGTTTACTAGGCTTTAATAAAATTGCATCAGGAATACCGATTTTACCTATGTCATGTAACAAAGCTCCCCATTTAATTCTATTTTGCGAGGATTCTTTAACACCAAGCCGTCGAGCAATGGCCAAACTATAATCAGTTACTCGTTGAGAATGACCATTTGTTTCCGAATCTTTTTTATCAAGAGCAACAGTTAATGCTCTAACCATCATTGAATTTGCTTTTTCTAACTGAGAGTTTTTTAAATGACGGAGTATATGTGTTCCTAAAGGGCGTAAATATTCCTCCATTATTTCTACTAATTTATGATTGAATCTCTCTAAACTATGATTGTCAGTGATAAATACAGCACCTACACATTGTTTTTCTATTTGATCACATAACGGTACAATTATGCTAGATTTAGCCTTTGTATTTTCAAATGTAGGATGAATGGTTCCATGATCAAAGCTGTCATCAAAGACAAGAATTTTTTTGGTTAAAAGACTTTGTACAATAAAGGAAGAGTCTGTAATGGACAGTTCTACTCCTTTTGGAGAACCAATTAGCTTTAATACTAATCGTTCCTGATCAAGAATCCAAATATCAAAACGAGAAAGACCTAGATAACGAGTAGCCAGTCTAGAATATTTTACTAATATATCATTTAAATAATTTGTACTTATTAAATCATTAGATGCTTTATGGACCATATTTTTTATTTTTTTAATGGCATTTTGGTAATATAGCTCAATAATATTACTAATTGCTGGACCCATTTGTAAAATAAGCTCTGTTATAGTTTCTATTTCCCATTCGTTATAAGCATTATTTCGTTGACTATAAAGATGAACAACCCCAATTCCTACCCCTTTATTAACGATTGGAATTCGTAATGCAGTGCGAAAGGAAGGATCATTTTGAAAATAGTCCTCTGAAAATTTTAGCTTATCTTGAGTAGATACCATAATTTTATTAGATTGAAGAACCTCTTTTGTAGCAGAGTCTTCAATTGGTAATAGAATTTTGGCTAATGGAAGTACATCCCCTTTTAAATATAAGGGGAATATTGAAATTTCTCGATTTCTAAAATAATGGGGAAAAGTAAATGTTAACCCATCAAAATGAACTACCTTAAGCAATTCTTCAACAAGAAAATAATAGGATTGTTAAAATTCCAGATTGCTAGTTGTCATTTTTGATATTTTATTGTGGGCTTTAAGCATTTGATAATTAAATGCATTATGAATCGCAATAGATATTCCACTAGCTAACATATTTAAATATTTTTTGTCATTTATTGTAAAGGCTTCAACATTCTTGGACCCAAGGACTAATGCACCAATTGTATGATGGTTGATTTTTAATGGTATACAATAGACGGCTTGAAGAGAGAAATCAAATTCCTCTTTGCTATCAGAAGCATATATATTATTTATTATTATTGGGTTATTTTCCTTCACACTTTTCCCAATAACACCACTACCAACAAGTATTTTACGATGTGGAGGGCTGACTTGCAGCTCACCAGCAATGCTTTTTAGGATTAACTGATTCCCTTCTAAAAGATAAAGACGAATAGTGGAATAGAGTTGTAATTTATCGATTTCATCAGTTATTGTTTGGCTCAATGCTTCAATATTTTCTTGCTGTACTAAACTATGACTAATTCTATGTAAAATGTCTAAATATTGGTGTAAGGGAATGGTCATTTTTAATTTTTCTCCTTTATGTAGATGACTATTAATACTTTCGTCCTATAACCCCAAATTCCCTTCTTAGAATGATTATTTTTAATTAAAAATTATAAAAATTGTTAGACAAAAACAAAAAAACAGATTAGCAATAATGCAATCTGTTTCCATTAAAAACGCTATCTAGTTTGGCTATGGGCAATCCTACTTGATGCAGCGGCAGCAATCGCACCTACAATATCATCTAAGAATGTATTGATTTTTCCGTCGGTGTGCGAATTTAGTTTTTCGAGAATACCAGGTTTAAGCTTATCGATATAGCCATAATTAGTAAACCCAATACTGCCATAGACATTTACAATAGACAATGCGATAATTTCATCAATTCCATAGAGGCTTTCATCGTGCCAAATAATTTCTTGTAGGGGAGAATCTAATAATTTTTTTTCTGCCAAAATATCCAATTCAATTCCAGTGATTACTGCATTTTGAACCTCTCGCTTTTCTAAAACCTTATTTACATTATGTTCGCATTCCTCAATTGTTATATCAGGAAAATATTTTGATTGTAAAAAGTAGACAAGTTGTGCGATATCATTAATTTCAACGCCTCTAGATTTAATCATCTGAAGCGTTTTTTTATGTAAATCATAATCAGAAATCGGTTTGTAATCACCCATAATTGGTCCTCCTTCGTCTTATTTTATATTAGTATAAAACAAAATCCTACACTTTAGTATAGTATTATCATTGTATTGAATAATAACCATTAGTATACTAAAAAAAATAAAATTAAATAATAGGTGAAATAAAATGAAAAAACGTATTGCTTTAATTACTGGTGGAGCAAAAGGGATTGGAAAGAAAATAACACGAACCCTTGCTAGTCATGGATATACGGTGATTATTAATTATTTACATAGCAAGGAAGAAGCTACTGAGCTTGCTAAAGAGTTGGTAAGAATGGGAAAAGAGGCTTATACTATACAAGCTGATGTTTCTAAAAAAGAGGGCGTTCGTAGATTATTTGAAGAAATAGAGTGGAAAATCGGCAAAATAGACATCTTAATTCATAGTGTAGGACCTTTTATTAGGGAACGAAAAACTTTTTATGAAATGACGTTAGAAGAAGTGGATGAAATGATTAACGGAAATTTACAAAGTGCATTATATACAACACATTTTTCATTAAATAATATGCGTGAGCAACAATTTGGTAGAATTATATTTTTTGGATTTCACCGAGCAAGTGAAGCCCCTGCTTGGCCAGACCGTTCCGTTTATGCAGCAGCTAAAGTGGGATTGGTTTCTTTTTGCAAAACATTAGCAGTAGAAGAAGCGCCATTTGGGATTACAGTAAATATGCTCTGTCCTGGTGATATTATTGGTGAAAATAAAGAAAAATCAATTATTGAAGTCTTAAATCAAAAAGATCAGGAATCTTTAAGAGGAAGACCAGGTACAGGCGAAGATATCGCTAGAATAATCCCGTTTTTGCTAGAAGAGGATTCAGATTTTATTACGGGCAATATCATCAGTATTAGTGGGGGATTAGATATCATTCATCCATTTTCTAAACAAGGAATCAGAAAATGAGCAGACGGTGGATGCTCATTTTTATATGGACAAGTATTGTAATTTTATATAACAAAAAAATAATATTTTGAAGTATAATGAAAATTGATCATCATAAACATTTTGTTTTAGGAGGTTTTACCGTGTCAAAACCATACATATTTATAACTAGAGAAATTCCAAATCATGCTCTTGAATTATTAAAGGAATCCTTTGAGGTAGGTATGTGGAATGAGGATCGTCCAATTCCTAGAGAAGTATTATTAGCAGAAGCAAAAAGAGCTGAAGGGCTTTTAATTATGCTTACTGAAAGAATAGATCAGGAATTGTTAGATGCTGCTCCAAACCTTAAAGCAATTTCTATTATGGCTGTAGGCTATGATAATATTGATCTGTCTTTAGCAACTGAAAGAGGTATTTTTGTTATGAATACTCCAGGGGTATTAAGTAATGCTACAGCAGACTTAACCTTTGGACTTTTAATGGCAACGGGTCGAAGAATAGCTGAAGCTAATCAATATCTCTTAGATGGAAAGTGGATTGGCTGGGGACCAATGTTAATGGCAGGACAGGAAATTTATGGATCAACTATAGGGATTATCGGAATGGGAAGAATTGGCGAGGCCGTTGCAAAAAGAGCAACTGGTTTTGATATGAAAATTTTATATCACAATCGAAACAGAAAGCCAGAGGTTGAAGAAGCATTAGGTGCAGAATATCGATCATTAGATGATTTACTGCAAGAATCTGATTTTATTGTAATGTTAACACCATTAACACCAGAAACAGAAAATTTAATTGGAAAAAGAGAATTTGAATTAATGAAAGAAACAGCAGTATTTGTTAATGTTTCTAGAGGGGCAACCATCGATGAGGAAGCATTATATGAAGCGTTGGTTAATAAAAAAATCTGGGCTGCTGGTTTAGATGTATTTAGACAAGAGCCAGTTCCAATGGATAACCCATTATTAAAACTTGATAATGTGGTAGCTATTCCTCATATAGGTAGCGCTAGTATTCAAACCAGAACAAAAATGGCAGTAATGGCTGCTCAAGGCTTAAAGGATGCGCTTGAAAACAAAAAGCCGGAATTTGTAGTGAATAAAGAATTATTATAGGTTAAAGCTAGAAATTAAAAAACGAAGTTTCAGAATAAAACTGAGACTTCGTTTTTTTATAGAAAAACAACAAAAGCTTTTCTTATCTAAAGTTACTTAAAATACTTGTTGAACTTCTTTAATCTTATCAGGCAGTTCTTCTAACAATGCTCTTTCTACACCCATTTTTAGAGTCATTGTGGAAGCCATGCAAGAACCACATGCACCCATCAAACGGACCTTTACTATGCCATCTTCTACATCTATTAATTCAATATCGCCGCCATCTCTTTGTAGGAATGGGCGAACTTTATCAAGGACTTGTTCTACTTCTTCAAAAATAGTCATCTGCACAATCTCCTTTTATTTCTCATTTTATTTTACAGGTATTTCTTATTCATAAAAAATATTTTAGCATAACATAAATATTTAAGCCATATAGGGATGATACTTTAAAATGAATAGTTGGTGACAAATATCTTAAAATTTACTAAATACTTGCAGGAACTTTGTTTATCGCAAGAGAACTTATCCCTATGTTAAACTACAATTAATAATAGGATAAAAAAATCTCATTTTATCTAGATATAAAGAAGGAGAAATCATGATGAGAACAACAATTGATGGTAAGCTCGAGGTTCTAGTCTATGGTACAGGTATAGTGTGTGCTAGTTGTGTAAATGCACCATCTAGTGAAGAAACAGCCTCTTGGCTTCAATCTCTATTTAACCGTAAATATGGTAATCAAATAAAAGTTAAGTATATCGATTTTCAAAAACCAAGTAATGAGGAAGAAAAACAGTTTGCCAGAAGAATTATGTTAGAAGATTTGTGGTATCCAGTAGTCCTTATTGAAGGAGCAATTGTTACGGAAGGAAATCCAAATTTGAAAAACATTTTTAAAAAATTAGATGAATTAGGAATTAAATCAAAGGAAGATTAAAATGAAAAAAATGGTGGAGTTTTGCGAAAATAATTATGAACTAGGCAGCTTAATGGTAAAGGAAAAACTAGACAAAACTTCTCAGTTTGAAACGATGGAGTATGGCTGTTTAGGACATTGTATACAGTGTAGAATTACTCCATTTGTAATGGTGGAAGGGAAATACATCGAGGACGAGAATCTAGACCTACTTTATGATAAAATTGTTGAACAAGACGATAATCATCAGCTTGATTTTATTTATGATCTTGTTATAAAAACCGAAAAGGGATTAAAGGGGGATAATTAAATGGATCATGAGAAAAGAGGATGTATTAAATGTGGTCATGATGAAGCAGAAATTGGGGAAATTGCTACATCAGGTACAGGATTATCAAAATTATTTGACATTCAGCACAATCATTTTAAAGTGGTATCATGTAAAAATTGTGGCTATTCAGAGTTATATAGGACAAAATCAGGATTAAACGTCTTAGATTTCTTTTTTGGCGGTTAAAAAAAAGCTTGGCTTTTGGGGGGCACCTCATTTTGCCAAGCTTTTATCGTTATAAGGTTTGAAATATCTCATTCACAGAAACGATTTGATCACTCCCACAATTAGGGCAGGAAACGATGTGAACACATTGATGATTTTTAAAATCGTCATAGCCATTAGTTAATTTTACATCATCAATTTCACGATAGGGAGAATAAGGACCCCATAAATCATCCACTCTTCCGTGGTCGTCAAGAATTCGACTACATTTTGAACAAGTAACAGTTAATTGCTCTAAACCATTACAAACAGGACAAATATAACTCATTCTTGTTTTCTCCTTAATAATTTTTTATTTGGAGTATTTCTGTGTATAAGATATAGCTTGCCATAATTACAAAAGAAACGATGGCGCCTACAATTGCAGAAATAGAGCTTCCAATTGGTGGTCTCATCAATAAAATTAATAAAGGATAAAAAATTGCTAGAAGAATTGTTAGTCCTTTGTATAAATATTCTACAGTGTAATTCAAAAAGCTTCCTCCTTTAATGAGTTGACAAATTTTTTTCTTTATTTACTATTTTGTCTTTAAAGGAGAGCTATCATACCATAAAAAGAATTTTAATAACAAAACCACCTCGATATTTATTCTTATCGAGGTGGTTTTGTTGACCTTTTATTAAAATTAATGTTTATGAGTTGGTTGTACGCGCTCTTCTGGGTTAATATAATGCTTTGCATTATTTACAGCAGTAGGAGCCTCACCAAATCCAGCTGCGATTAATTTAATCTTTCCTGGGTATGTAGCAATATCTCCAGCAGCATAGATTCCATCGATATTGGTTTTCATTGTAGGATCAACTACAATTGATCCGTTTTCAATTTCAAGTCCCCATTCTGCAATAGGACCTAAAGAGGAAACGAATCCAAAGTTAACAATTAAATCATCTACTTCAAATACTTGTTCTTCTTCGCCCTTAGGTGTAGCGATAGTAACCTTTTCTACCTTGCCATCGCCCTCAACTTTAGTGATAACGCGAGGAACAATAACATTGATTTTGGAATTGTATAATCTCTCAACACTGTGCTCATGTGCACGGAATTTATCACGACGGTGAATAATAGTAACCTCTTTTGCAATATCCTCAAGCATTAATGCCCAGTCTACAGCAGAGTCTCCGCCACCAAATAATAACACTTTACGGTCTCTAAAGATTTCCATATCATTTACGAAGTAATGTAGATTTTTACCTTCGTATTGAGCTGCTTCTGGTAAATCTAATTTACGTGGTTCAAAAGCACCAATACCAGCGGTAATTACTACTGCTTTACTTAAGTGAGTACCTTTATCAGTAGTTAACTTGAAGCTACCATCATTTTGCTTTTCAACATTTACAACTTTTTCTTCTAAGCAAATAGTAGGATCAAATTGCATTGCTTGCTCTTTTACTCTTTCAATTAACTCACCTGCAAGAATTTTTGAGAATCCAGCTACATCATAAATATATTTTTCTGGATATAATGCTGTAAGCTGTCCACCAAGCTGAGGCATGCTCTCAATTAACTTGATGCTAGCTCCTCTCATACCAGCATAAAATGCTGCAAATAATCCTGCTGGTCCACCACCAATTACGGTAATATCATAGACTTTCTCATCGTGTACCATATTAACCTCTCCCACCTTTATCTTGATTTATAACAGAATATCCCTTAATCATTATAAACTGAGTTGGACAACTTTTAAAGAGATTTTGTTTAAAATGTTCCAAAATTCACAATAGACTTTATTTGACATACTGTGTCTCTCTTATTTAAAATAAATATACATTAAAAAAGTGGCAAGATTTAAAGTGTATAGATGAAATTTTTAAAAGGGGAGGAGAATAGATGAAGCTTTCTTCACGTGGTCATTATGGACTTCGAGCATTGGCGCACCTCGCTCAAAAAGGAAGCCATCAACCAGTCCCATTAAGACAAATTGCTCAATCAGAGCAAATACCTGAAGCATTTTTGGAACAAATCTTTCTAGATCTTAGAAAAGCGGGGATTGTTAAAAGCATAAGAGGGGCTAAGGGTGGTTATAAATTAGCAAGCCCTCCTAAAGATATTATAGTAGGGAATATAGTAAGAGTTTTAGAAGGATCCTTTAATATAATTGATTGTTTGGAGGATGAGGATGGAAATTGTTGTACCAAAACAGAAGATTGTACAACAAAAATTGTCTGGGAAAAGGTAAGAGATTCTATGGCAATGGTTCTAGACGGAATGAATCTTGCAGATTTATCTAAGAGTGGAAAAGGGCTTATAGATTCTTTATAATTCAGCATTTGTGATATTTTCAACAAATAAAAAACGTGATATTATAGGTTTATAGCATTAACACTATTAATTTAGTGTTAATCACCTTAATATCATGTTTTTTTGTAGATTGGCGATAAGCGAAGTTTTTCTAATTGGTAAAAGTAAAATGGCTATTTAAGGGTAACCTAATCAATAATGTCATATATGATTTATACAGGGATGTGAGATGATGAAGGAAATTTTAATTTTAGGTGCAGGCTACGGCGGACTAACAACAGCATTAACATTACAAAGAAATCTTAGTTATAATGAAGCAAAGATTACCTTGGTAAATAAACATGATTATCATTATATTACAACACATCTACATCAGCCTGCAGCAGGTACAGTAAATCCAAGTAAAATAAAGATTAATTTAAACGAACTTATCAATATGGAAAAGATTAATTTTGTTAAAGCAGAAGTTAAAGAGCTTCCTATTCATGAGAAGAAGGTTATTCTTCATAATGGGGATATTTTAACTTACGACATATTAGTAGTCTCTCTAGGCAGTGATGTAGAAACATTCGGTATTGAAGGTCTTAAGGAGTATGCCTTTTCTATTCGCAGTATCAATTCTGTACAAATGATTCGTCATCATATCGAGAAAATTTTTGCGGATTATAAAGCAACCAATGAACAAAAATTGGATGAAGGCGAATTAACTTTTATTGTTGGTGGTGCGGGATTTACAGGAATTGAGTTTGTCGGAGAATTAGCTGACCGTATCCCACAATTAATAAAAACATATGATATAGATCCTAATAATGTAAGAATCATAAATATTGAAGCTGCGCCAAATGCATTGCCGGGATTTGACCCTAAATTAGTGGATTATGCGGTGGAAACCTTAAAAAATAAAGGTGTAGAATTTAAAATTAATACACCAATTAAAGCATGTACAAAAAACAGTGTAATATTAGCTAATGGTGAAGAAATAAAATCAAAAACAATAGTCTGGACTGGTGGTGTTCGTGGTAGTGAAATCATTGAAACCATGGGGATTGAGACGATTCGTTCGAGAGTCAAGGTGGATTCCTTTTTAAGGGCTCCTGGATTTCAGGATGTTTTTGTAATCGGGGATAATTCCATTGTTTTTAATGAAGAAGGAAAACCATATCCTCCAACCGCTCAAATTGCTACTCAGCAAGGAGAGCATGTAGGAAAGCAAATTATGAGTTTTGTGAGGAACGAGGAAATGGAGTTAACACCTTTTGTATTTCATTTTAAAGGTACTGTAGCTTCTCTAGGAAAAGGTGAAGCTATTGGAAGAATTGGTAATTGGAAGTTAGCAGGCTATACTGCTGCGGTAATGAAAAATATAATAGATAATCGTTATTTGTATTCTATTGGGGGATTGCCTTTAGTTCTAAAAAAAGGGAAAATATTAGGGTAGTGAAAGAGAGGCTTAAAATGCCTCTCTTTTTAAATCGATAGGAAAGTATAAAGCTTTCCTATCGAAATAAGAGCAGCTAACCTTTTGCCTGCGCCTTAAAAGGGCTTGGCAAAAGCTAAGTTTGATAACAAATTAAAATTGGCCGAAATGATTAAAATATAAAAATGTTATAAGGGATGTGGATTCTTTGAAAGGACCAGGAGTATGGCTAGGTGTTGTTGGGCTTGTATTAAAGGGGGACGATCAGGTATTAGCGGTTAAAAAAGCGTATAGTAAGACAAAAGGACTATGGACTCTCCCTGGTGGTTTTGTATCGCCAGGCGAAACAATAGATGAGGCTGTAATTAGAGAAATTAAAGAAGAGACATCAATTAACGCAAGAATTGAAGGGATTATAGGGGCAAGAACAGGTGTATTAGAAGAAGGGATTAGTGATAATTTGCTGTTGTTTTACCTAACTTATTTAGAAGGGGAGCCAAAACCAAGACTAGGGGAGATAGAGGAGGCAAGATTCATTTCTATTGCGGATTTATTAGAGGATCCACTCACAAATGAATTTATGTTAGAAAGCTTAAAGGCTTTTAAACCTTCGAGAAATAGGTTAGTATTACAAGAAATGATGCCAATAAGGAATTATGGATATAAAAAATTCAAGATTTTTAAATAGGGTGATTATATGTTATCTAAAGAGATTGCTGAGCAAATAGTAAAGGAAACAATGGAACGTTTAAACCGCAATGTGAACATCATGGATGAATCAGGAGTTATTATTGCCTCTGGAGATAAAACAAGAATAAATTCAATTCATGAAGGTGCATTAGAAGTAATTAAAACCAAACAGCCATTTATAATTACAGATGAAGACACAAATTTAAGTGGAGTAAAACCAGGAATTAACTTACCGATTAATTTCCATGAAAAGGTAGTTGGGGTAATAGGAATAACAGGTGATTCAAAGGAGATAAAGGATGTTGGTTCATTAGTCAAAATGATTACAGAAATGATGATTAATCAAGCTTTTTTATCATCACAAATGGAATGGAAATATCGAACCCAAGAAATTATTATGGACGACCTATTAAAGAAGGATTTTCGTATTGATTACATACAAAATCGATTGAAGTTATTAGATATCGAATTTTTAAAAGGGCCTTATTATCTCATTATTATTCAAATTAAAGAAAGATCAATTCCAGATCACATGCTCTTTCAAACAATTAAAAATTATTTTTCGGAAAAAACATCTTTAATGGGATTTATTAAGGTTAATCGACTTGTCTTAATGACCTCTCAATTATCAGTATTTTCTCTGTTAAAGCTAACGCAATTACTTTCAGAATTAAAACGACTTGGTGTTCAATGTAATATTGGATATAGTAGAAGTATTGAATATCTTGAAGAATTATCAAGCGCATATCAGGAAACCGATTTATCCTTGATGTTAAATTCAGCAGACAATGAAATAGTATCTATTGAAAACATTGAGGCACAGGCACTGATTTATCAATTAGACAAAGATTTAAAAAAGAGATATTCACAACGGTTTATCAATGTTTTATCTGATAAAATGGTGGAGACTCTAGATGTATATTTTAATACTGATCAAAATATTAAAGAGGCAGCGAATCAGCTTTTTCTTCACAGGAATACATTACTTTATCGTTTAAAGCAAATCAAAGAGCTTACTGGGTATGATCCAAAAGTATTTAAGGATGCTGTTGCTTTACAAATTTTTGTTTGGTTAAGAAAAAATCGTGCTGAGGACTCTACATTTTAATATAAAGGACCTTTTTACTACCACTTTTGTACTAATGCACAAAAAATGAAATGTTTTTTGCGTGTTTTTCGTTTTTTTATACGAAGATATATTTAAATAAGAAATGTATAATAAAGATAAGCCACATGACATGTAAGCGATTTCATAGTTTAGGGAGGTAAAGATATGAAAATCGTTGTTTCACCTGATTCATTTAAAGGTAGCTTATCTTCAACGGAAGTGGCGGCAGCAATAGAATCAGGCATAAGAAAAGTAGTGAACGATTGTGAAGTAATTAAGGTTCCTTTAGGAGATGGTGGGGAAGGAACAGTAGATAGCTTAGTTGCAGCTACAAATGGTAAGAAGGTCGAAGTACAGGTGACAGGACCATTAGGAACTGGAGTAAATGCATCCTATGGCTGGCTAGGTGATATGAAAACCTGTGTTATTGAGATGGCTGAGGCTTCTGGCTTAAATTTAGTACCTCTTGATCAACGTAATCCAATGGTTACAACCACCTTTGGAACAGGCCAACTCATTAAGCACGCTTTAGATAATGGCTGTAGGAACTTTATTCTTGCAGTAGGTGGAAGCGCAACCAATGACGGAGGAGCTGGAATGCTTCAAGCATTAGGGTTAACGCTTTTAGATTCTAGTGGTAATGAGATTGGTTATGGTGGACAAGAACTAATTAAAATATCAAAAATTGATGATCATGCTTTTGATCCAAGAATTAAGGAATCGCAATTTTTGATTGCTAGTGATGTCCAAAATCCATTTATAGGTAAGCATGGTGCATCCCATGTTTTTGGCCCACAAAAGGGAGCTACACCAGAAATGGTGGAAACTCTTGATCGCTATTTAACACACTGGGCTGATCTCATTCAACAATATAATGGTATATCCATTCATCAGCTTCCAGGAGCTGGTGCAGCAGGTGGAATTGGTGGAGCATTTCAGGCTTTTTTCCCTTCTTCCATGAGACGTGGTATTGATATTGTAATCGAGTATACTGGTCTAGCGGATAAGATGGAAAATTCTGATTTAGTTTTTACTGGTGAAGGGCAAATTGATTTTCAAACCGCATCTGGTAAAACTCCAATGGGTGTAGCACAAGAGGCACAAAAACTTGGAATCCCAACTATTGTCCTAGCTGGTTCTATTGGTAAAGGAATTGATGTTCTTTATCAATACGGCATTACTTCTATTCATAGTATTGTAAATAAACCTATGTCATTAGAAGAAGCAATGACAAATGCAAGAGAATTAATTGAGCAAGCTGCAGAACAAACAATTAGGGTTTTTATTCAAAATTATAATAAATAAAAATTAAAGGAGGACTTATTCATGAAAATTAAACAAACTATTGAAAAAGTACCTGGTGGATTAATGGTAGTGCCTTTAATGCTTGGTGCTTTACTAAACACAATAGACCAGCTACAGGTTGGATTTATCGTGTCTATGCTGAAAGCGCTAGGAGCAGCCCCAAATGCTGCTGGAAATTATGCAATGTTAGAAATTGGTGGATTTACAACGCAATTATTTAAAACTGGTGCATTAACTCTTATCGCTCTTTTCTTATTCTCTGCTGGAAGTCAAATGAACTTCCGTGTTGGTGGTAAAGCAATGAAAAAAGGTGCTTTAATCACTGCAGCTAAATATTTTACAGGTTTTGGTGTAGGTGCTTTATTTGGAGTATTTTTTGATCCATTTAATGGTCTTTTAGGTCTTTCTTCAATGGTTATTATTGCAGCGATGACTAATAGTAATGGTGGTATGTATGCTGCATTAACTGGACAATATGGAAATCGTTCAGATGTTGGTGCTGTTGCGATTCTTTCACTTAATGATGGACCATTCTTTACATTAATGGCTTTAGGTATGATGGGAACTAGCTTCCCAGTAATTTCTTTCCTAGCAGTGTTACTTCCAATTGCTATTGGTATGCTACTAGGTAACCTTGACGAAGATATTCGTGATTTCTTAAAGCCAGGTGAAACATTACCAATTCCATTCTTTGCCTTCGCACTAGGTGCAGGAATGAACTTCATGAACTTCTTTAACCCAGATGTAGTAGGAGCTGGACTATTACTTGGTTTCTTAACTACTGCTTTAACAGGATTTACTGGAATTTTAGTCTTGAAATTATTTAGAGAAAAGTCTCAAATCGCAGGTGTTGCAGAAGCTTCTACAGCAGGGAATGCAGCAGCAACTCCCGCAGCAATAGCAGCAGCTGCAGCAGTTGCAGCACAATCTGGACAGATGAGTCCAGAAATGGCACAAAAATTCCAAGACTTAGTAGAAATTGCTACCGCCCAAATCTCTATTGCAACATTAACAACTGCAATCTTAACTCCTATTGCTGTAATCATGTGGGATAAGCACCAAAGAAGCAAAGGAATTATTGGAACAGAGGATATTTAAATTATAAATTTCTCAAAATAATAAGATGAAGTGACATGTTACAAGCATGTCACTTCATTTATATCAAATGCTTTTTATACTTAATTTATTTATTAATACAAAGAAGGAGTGCTGATTCAAAATGAAAAAAGTTAAATTAGCATATGGCAAGCAAGGGTTAGAAATAAATATTCCTGACCATGCGGACATTATTGAACCTATTGAATTACATGGATTAAAAGATGAAAAAGCAAAAGTCTTAGACGCTTTCCGTAATCCTATTGGAACAAAACCATTAAAAGAAATGGTGAAATCTACAGATACGGTTTCCATCGTAATTAGTGATATGACTAGACCATTACCAAGTCATAAATTAGTGCCATGGATTATCGAGGAATTAAGTCATGTACCAAAAGAGAACTTTGTTGTAGTCAATGGAACTGGTAGCCATCGAGATAATACACGAGAAGAATTAATTCAAATGCTTGGAGAAGAAGTGGTTAATACCATTAGAGTGATCAATAATAATGCATTTGACAAAGAAACACAAACCTACCTAGGAACCTCATCCTATGGTGCAGAGGTTTATTTAAATAAAGAGTATATGGAAACTGATTTTAAAATAATTACTGGATTTATTGAGCCTCACTTTTTCGCAGGTTTTAGTGGTGGACCAAAAGGAATAATGCCTGGTATTGCTGGAATCGATACCATTCTTCATTTCCATAATGCTCAAATGATTGGTAATCCTAAAAGTACTTGGGGAGTAATTGAAAACAATCCTGTTCAAGGGGAAGCAACAGAGATCGCACTATTAAGTAAGCCAGATTTTCTATTAAATGTTACTTTAAACGGAGAAAAGGAAATCACCAATGTATTTGCAGGAGATCTAATTGAGGCACATCGTAATGGCTGTAAATTCGTATTAGAAAATGCAATGGTTGCCGTAGAAGAAGCTTATGATATCGTAATCACTACAAATAGTGGCTATCCATTAGACCAAAATCTGTATCAAGCTGTAAAAGGTATGAGTGCAGCTCATAAAATTGTAAAAAAAGGTGGAACAATCATAGCTGCTTCTGAATGTAGCGATGGTCTTCCAAATCATGGTAATTATGCAACCATTCTACAAATGAGAAAAACACCACAGGAAATTTTGGATATGATCAATGATCCATCCTTCTCAATGTTTGACCAATGGCAGGTACAAAAGCAAGCAATGATTCAAACAGAAGCAGATGTTTATGTTTATTCCACATTAAAACAAACAGATGTTGAAATGGCGATGTTTAAATATACCGACAATATTGAGAAAACAGTAGAGGAATTATTAGAAAAGTATGGTAAAGATGCGAAAATTGCAGTAATGCCTTTAGGACCGTTAACCATTCCTTATGTTAAGGAATAATTGAATAAGAAAATATTAAAGGAATAAAATATAAGCAAACTTATCTTTTAAGATAGGTTTGCTTTTCTAATATAACAATTCAACCCTTTTAAGTTTTAAAAAAATAAAGCATTATTGCGAAATAGTGAAAAAAAACGAGATGAATTCGGTTACATATAGAAAAAAGGACAAAAACAGGCAGAAATTGCACTTTTAAAATATCTGAAAAATTGTTATATTCTTATTAATAAATGAGAGGAGGAATTGCAAATGGCAAAGCACTCTGATAATCATTGCATTTATTGTGAAGGTCAAGGATTTTATGATGTAATCGTAGGTGGTTCTGAAACTTGTCCAGCATGTGAAGGAACTGGCGTGGACGAAAAAGAATAGGTTGAGTGGCTATATGCTTTAATATATTGTGGAAAGTCCCATTTTAAAATGGGACTTTTTTTTGAGTATTCTTTTAGATTGTATCAAGTAACTCTTTACAGGAATTCATTCGAAGACAGGTATACATTGGAGTATCCTTTACTGTATACTTGCTGGCTTCAGTTTCACGAAGATCCTGAACAAGATTTAAAAATTCTTTAGGATCATCTGCTTCAAAAGCTACAACAAATTCTTGGTCATCGATACCAAATGAATATGTAGTATTAAGCTTTACAGAAGGATATTTCACTCCTTCCTTAATATGCTCATCCATCATTCCTTGTCTTGTTGGGAAAGAAAGGTGGTACCAATCACGACTTTTAATAAAAGGATAAACGAATAGATATTTTTTCTCACCTGGAACAATATAAGCTCTTATATTTTGATGTTCAGGATCAAGCTTATCCACGTAAATACTTCTTTTTGTTATTGATAAATATGATTGAGTGACTTGAAGATATTGGCCTAATTTGGTATGTAATAGCTTTGTCATCATTGTTTGGAAATCCTCTAGTTTTTCAGATATTCTCCAAAGCATAATATCTACATCAGCTCGTATTCCAACAAGAGAATAATATAAAATCATCATATCGGTTTTTTGATATTCCTCTATAGCTTGGATAAACTCGTTTTTACCTTGTAATTGTTCTTCTTTATCTAATCGTCGAAACGCAGGATCTAGCTTAAAAAAAGTAAAGCTGACATATTGTGTGGGTAATGCTTGCATTTAATCAATCCCTCCTAAAAATTTCATTAAAATATTAATTGTATCTTAATATTATCACGATTAAAGAGGTTTACAACATTTAAACTATTATTACATGTTTTTGAAGTGTAAATAAATTTTTTTAAAAAAAATTAAGGGAAATGTATAAAAAATCTTCTCTCGGAAAAGATGAATCATGAGAGGAGTGTAGATAATGTCTACTAATATCAGTCTTCGGGCAAAAAAAATTACTTTAATTTTGCTCGTAGCTATTCTGATAACCATGTTAACTTATATGCTCAATATTAAAGCTGAAAATAACCATAATAAGTTCAATAACACAAGTAATAATGCAAATGATATGCAGAATAAGCCGTCTATTGAAACCGAATTAACAGTTTTAAAGGAAATGAAAAATGAGGTTCGTTTGGAAGAAAAACAAAAGGTTAGTGTGCAAGAAACAATTAATATGAACCAATACAGTAAAGTAACTGTTGTAGCTACTGGATATACGGCCGGGGTTGAGTCTACGGGAAAAACTCCTGATCATCCACAATATGGAATAACCTTTTCCGGTGTAAAAGTACAAAGGAATCCAGCGTCTTTATCAACTATAGCTGCGGATATAAATATTTTTCCTTTAGGAACTATTCTGTTTATTCCAGGTTATGGATATGGAATCGTTGCAGATACAGGATCAGCCATTAAAGGGCATAAAATAGATTTATATTATGACTCTGTTGAAGATGTTTATCAAGAATGGGGTAAGAAAAAAATAGAGGTATATATTATACAAAAGGGTAATGGAAAACTTACTGAAGAATTATTAAAACAATATAAGCAGGTAGCCATTGCAGATTTAGCAATGTAACCAAAATTAATGAACAAGGTAGAGGGTAATATTCTCTACCTTTTTTATTGCTCAGTTAACTTATAAAAAACGTAAATAGTAAACTTTAGTTGTTAATTTTCTAACGTACTCTTGATAAAATAGAATAAAGTAGAGGTGTAGCTATGGAAAAAAAATATCCAGAAGAGTATTATCTGTTTTTTGAAAAATTTAATGAAGGTGAATATTATGAATGCCATGATTTATTAGAAGAAATATGGATGACAGAAAAAAACAACAAGTTTCTTCAAGGAATGCTTCAAGTAGCAGTAGCAATATACCATTTTCAAAATGGAAATATTCGTGGAGCTAAGATGCTTTTTAATTCTGCTACTAATTATTTAATCCCTTATCAGCCAAGATATTGGGATTTAGACATAGAGCCCGTATTACAATATATTCAAACTGCGATTAAAGTCTTACCAGAAGAAGACAGAATAACCATCGATGAAGTAAAGAAAATTCCTTTCCCTATATTAAAGCTATATTTAGATGTATGAGGAAATGTGATTGTTGTTGCCTCATATCTGTTATGCTATACTAAAGTTTAGAATTGCGAAATAAATTTGGAGGTGTATTATATTGAAATTTGAATTTACAAATCAGTTTGTTTTATCGATAGAAGCTGACTTATTAGTGCTTGGACATTTTTCTGATAGCAAAAAACCAGAAGGAAAACTTGCTGAAGTAGACCAAGCTATGAATGGCGCTATCTCGGAATTAATTCAAGAAGAAGAAATTTCTGGTAAAATCAAAGAAACAACGCTTGTACATACTTTAGGTAAAATTACTGCTAAACGTGTTTTAGTTGTAGGACTAGGTAATAAGGATAAATTTGATCAAGATATGGTTCGCGAGGTTGCAGCTGTTGCAACGAAAGTAGCTAAAAAGTTAAAGGCGAATACGGTGGTTACGTGCCCTTTTGGAATTAATCATCCAAATATTCATGAACATCATGTAACTCATTCCTTAGCAGAAGGTATGTTATTAGCGAATTATGCCTTTGAGGGATATCGTTTAGAGAAAGAAAAGGGTCATGAGATTAAGAATGTACTATTGCTATCAGAAAATCCTTCTGACGAATTAGTATATGGTATTGAGTGTGGAAGTGCATATGCAGAAGGGACCAATCTTGCTCGCGATTTAGTAAATGCACCAGGAAACAAAATGACTCCAACGGATATGGCTAATACGGCTGTGGATATTGCTGATCGTTATGGCATGGAGTATGAAATATTAGAGCGTGAGGATATGGAGCGCCTTGGAATGGGAGCTTTATTAGCTGTAGCACAAGGTGGAGAGCAGCCGCCAAAAATGATTGTAATGAAATATAAAGGCAGAGATCAATGGGATGATGTTCTAACCTTTGTTGGCAAAGGATTAACCTTTGACTCGGGTGGTATCTCAATAAAGCCATCTGCTGGTATGGATGAAATGAAAATGGATATGGGTGGAGGAGCTGCTGTTTTAGGAGCAATGGAGGCCATTGGTCGTCTTAAGCCAAAGGTAAATGTTTTAGCTGTTATTCCATCAACTGAAAATATGCCTTCAGGTAGTGCTTATAAGCCTGGGGATGTGATTACAACGATGAGTGGTAAAACGGTTGAGATTTTAAGCACAGATGCAGAAGGAAGATTGATTTTAGCGGATGGAATCACTTATGCAAAAAAATTAGGTGCTTCAAGAATTATTGATCTAGCTACTTTAACCGGTGCTGTTTTAGTTGCTTTAGGTAATGTTACTACTGCATCAATGACAAATAATGAGGATTTCTTGAAGGACTTTACCAAGTCTGTTAAAAAAGCGGGAGAAAAGGTATGGCAGCTTCCTACCTTTGATGAATATAAAGAACAAATTAAGAGTCAGATTGCCGATCTAAAAAACACAGGTGGTCGTTTCGCTGGAAGTATAACTGCAGGATTATTTTTGGAAGCTTTTGCAGAGGATACACCATGGATTCACTTGGATATTGCAGGTACTGCATGGTCTGATAAAGAAACCCCTACAACCCAAAAGGGTGGAACTGGTGTAATGGTTCGCTCCTTAATACAAATAGCGAAGCATTACGGTAAATATGGAATGAATAAATAATAATAAGATATAAGCTAAGATAATAAAGTCCTATTTCTTCGGAGATGGGACTTTTTTCTATTTATCTCTTTTGAAAAAAAGGTTGACCATTTAATTAATTCTCGTTAAAATAGATTTTGTCGTTGTTTATACTTTACTATGGTAAAATGGTAACAAATTAAAGAGATAATTTTAAAAGAGAAGAAAATTAATTATCTGGAGGGGACATCATGAACGCAGTTGTTATTTCAGTTTCTATTATGTTAATACTTAGCTTATTAAGATTCAATGTCATCTTGGCACTTACAGTTGCTGCGATTGCAGGAGGAATTGTAGGCGGTTTAGGATGGGAAGGTACATTAGAAACATTTATTGGTGCAATCGGAGGAAATGCAGAAATTGCATTAAGCTATATATTGTTAGGTGCATTAGCCGTAGCAGTTGCACATACTGGTTTAATGCAAATTCTGGTTCAAAGTTTATTGAAAGTATTAAAGGGAAAGAAAGGTTTTCTATTACTGGTTATTGCTATTATTTCTTCCTTTTCACAAAATATTGTACCAGTTCATATTGCATTTATTCCATTATTGATTCCACCGATGCTTTCCTTATTTAATAAATTAAATGTGGATCGACGAGCAATTGCAACATCCTTAACCTTTGGTTTACAAGCACCATATATGTTAATTCCAGCAGGATTTGGATTAGTCTTTCATAAAATAGTTGCTGATAATATGGCGGCAAATGGAATGGAGGTTTCTCTAAGACAAATTCCTGTAGCCATGTTGCTACCGACTTTAGGAATGGTGGTTGGATTATTAATCGCAATTTTTATCACCTATAAAAAACCAAGAGGTTACCAAGAATTAGATTTTAACAATAAAGAAATAGAGGAAGTAAAATTTCAAATAAAGCATTTAGCTGCATTAATTGCTATTTTTATCGCATTGATTATTCAATTAAAAACAGAATCAATGGTTCTTGGTGGACTTGCTGGTTTAATAATAATGTATCTTTTAGGCGCAGTAAAAATAAAGGAATCAGATGAATTATTCTTAAAAGGCGTTAAAATGATGGCCTTTATTGGATTTGTTATGTTGGTTGCAGGTGGTTTTGCCGCTGTAATGAACGCTTCTGGTGATGTAGATTCGTTAGTAACAGCAAGTGTAGAGCTTGTAGGGGATAATAAAGCATTAGCTGCTTTTATGATGCTATTGGTAGGATTACTAGTAACAATGGGTATTGGAACATCCTTTGGTACTGTTCCAATTCTAGCTACTATTTATGTTCCTTTAGCAATTGCTTTAGGCTTTAGTCCATTAGCAACTATTGCGCTCTTAGGAACAGCAGGAGCATTAGGGGATGCAGGATCACCAGCCTCAGATTCGACATTAGGCCCAACAGCAGGATTAAATGCGGATGGACAGCACAATCACATTTGGGACACGGTAGTTCCAACGTTTATTCATTTTAATATTCCAATGTTAATTTTTGGTTGGATAGCAGCTTTGATATTCTAAGTTGTTTTACTAGTCAAGCTTAGCTTAAACTTTTCAAATTAATTTTCAGGGAAACAATTGCTTATAAAGCGACTGTTTCCCTTTTTACATTTTCTATTTATTTTTTGTTTGCTTTATATGAATAAAACGTGGCGTATTATCCATTTGTTGTAAATAATCTGTATATCTGACCAATGCTTGTTCCTCTATAGATATTCTGATCAAGAGAATAAGAGCATTCATTACAGAAAAAAGAATAGCAGTGTAATAGGCACCAAAAATAAGTGGTATCGAAAGTAACTCAATAATAACGGTTAAATAATTGGGATGTCTTAAATAACGATAAGGGCCAGTCTTTATTGGCTTACTGTCAGGAACAATAAAGATTCTGGTGTTCCAAAACCTTCCTAAAGTAGAAATCACCCATATTCGAACCAGCTGAGCGAATACAAAAACGATAAATGGTATTGGCCACCATGTAGGCATGGAGGTTTGATTTCCTTCTATCAATAAGCTAATGAAAAAAAGAACATGAAGAAGGACAATAGCTGGGTAATGTCTATTTCCGACTTCAAATCCACCTATTGCTTGAATATACTTTCGATTTCGTTTGGCAATCATCAACTCCATCATTCTTTGTAACACAATAAAAAGAATTAGAACATAAAAAAACATAGGATCACTCCTTTTATTTATCCTGAAGAAGAATGATTTCAGAGCTAAAGCCAGGTCCTAATGCTAACATTATTCCAAATCCTCGAATAGAATCCTGATGATAGTCTAATACTTCTTTCAGCGTAAATAAGACAGTCGGGCTTGACATATTTCCATAGTTTTTAAGAACATTTCTTGCAGAGGCGGTTTTTGATTCGTCGATTGCAAAGGTTTTTTCGTAAGCCTCAATTACCTTGGTACCTCCTGGATGTAAAATATAAAATTGAATATCCGAATAATTAAGCTGATGCTTTTCTAAAAATTGATCAAAGCTTGGTTTTAAATCCTTAGCAATAATAGAAGGAATATCCTTTGAAAAAATAACCTTTAATCCTCTGTTTTGAACATCCCATCCCATAACATCAAGGCTATTTTTCCAGATTGTACTTTGGGAATCGATAATAGCAAGTTTTGAATCATTGGTCTCTTTTATATGATCTCCAATAACTAATACAGCTGCTGCTCCATCGCCAAAAAGAGAGGTTGCTACTAAATTACTTTTAGAAAAATCGTCTTTTAGAAAAGCCAATTCTCCAATTTCTACTGCGATAACGAGAACCTTTTCATTGGGAAAAGCAGTAGTGTAATCAAAAGCCCTTGAGATTCCAGCTGCACCTCCAGCACAGCCTAAACCCCAAATAGGGGTTCGTTTAATATGAGGACTAAAATCTAATTCTGGATCATTAAATAGATATGCATCTATACTTGGAGCAGATATTCCAGTACTTGATACAAAAATAATATGATCAATATCTTTTGTTGAATATGAAGTTTTACTTAAACAGGTATATATTGCATTTTTGGATAATTCGATGGCGTTTTTGGTATAAATCGCATTTTTTTCTTCAAATGAATGCTCATGATCAAACCAATCTACTGGTACACAAAAATAGCGTTGATCGATTTGTGTATTTTCAAATATTTTCATTAAACGATGGATATCTTTGAAATGATGACTAAACATACGAAAGGCAAATTCGCGTGCGTCATTCTGTGCTATCTTGTAAGGAGGGACAGCGGTCCCAACAGATATAATTTTAGGCATATTTTTTCCTCCAAGTTAGTCGTTATGGTTTATCTATCCCCTAGTCTTATTATCTGTATTCAGAATTAATATCTAGTCATTTCACCGAATGATTTTTTAGTGTATGAAAGTGTATGAAAGTGTATATATTAATTGATTGATTTTAGATTTTTTGTTTCAATGAATCAAAAGTAATTTTTCTAGCTGAAAATAATATATAAATCATTATGGAGGTGTAAGAGTGATTGAAAAAAACAACAATAGAAAACAAAATTTAAAGGATAGAATTCCACCGAATCAAATTTTAACGGAAAAATTCCCAGTACTTCATTATGGCGATGTTCCTAATATTCAATTGGAAACCTGGGATTTTAGAGTTTTTGGTTTAGTTGAGGAAGAAAAAAAATGGAATTACGATCAGTTTATGCAATTAAAAAAAGAGAAAAAGAAAAATGATATTCACTGTGTTACAAGATGGTCTAAATTAGACAATGAATGGGTAGGAATACCAGTTTCTGAACTAATAAAGCAAATAAACATAAAACCAGAAGCAAAATTTGTCATGATTTGGGCAGAAGGAGGGTGGAATACAAACTTACCTTTGGAAGATTTCTTAAAGGAAGAAAACCTATTTGCAACCTCTCATAATGGTAATCCCTTAACCCTAGAACATGGTTGGCCACTCCGATTAGTGGTCCCTCATCTTTACTTTTGGAAGAGCGCAAAATGGGTTAGAGGTATTGAGTTTATGGCCGAAGATAAACCCGGTTTTTGGGAAAGAAATGGGTACCATATGTATGGTGACCCATTTAAAGAACAAAGGGTTTGGGGTGACTAATTTTATATTTCAAATAAATAGAATTTAGGATAAATTCCCCCGAATCATATATAGATTCGGGAAGTTTTGTTTCATTTTGTTCACCACCACCATTATGAATGGCGAATTGGAATCTGAATTTTATGTTTATATAGTAGGTAAACTGTTTTTTTTAGCATTTTTATTAAATTGAAAATTATTCATAATTTTATAAATGAGGTGGCAAAAATGGAGGAACAAGAAAAACTGGCCGTAGATATTTTTGTGAAATATTCTACACAAAGTCTTGCTAATTTCCAAATGGCGCTTAGAAGGGCAAAGGGTATAATGATGCAAGGTATTCATCTAGATCATCGTTTTAATCCCCAGAAATATGCAAGGTATTATCTTACTTTTCGAATATTAAAAATGCCAGAGAAGACTACTTTTCCACAATTTAACATTTTCCAGCAGCGAATAGAGAGGTTACATAATGCTGCAATGTCCATAGAAATGTTAGAAATGCAAATTTCTAGCTTGGGAGATTACAAAGAGCATTTATTTTTCTACTTAGAAATTGGAGGATTATATGCATTAAAAATAGGAGAGCAAGAGGATATAACAGCTTGGTTTGAATTGGAATAAGAAGCGAACATAAAATGAGGATACAGCTTTTCGGTGCATCCTCATTTTTTCTAATTCGCTTTCTGTTGTGAAAAGGTTATCTTGTTTTTTTATTTGGGGAGAACTCCTCTGCGATTTGCTTTGCTTCCATCATTTCATCATATAAGCCTTCTTGATTGGCGTTTACCTTTAATTGCTCTGGTTTTTTATGCTTTTTTTCACCCATTTAGGTTACCTCCTTACGAGAAAGTCTTTTTTTATTTTTTACTAAAGCGATTATTTCATGTAAAAAAAGTTTGACATTAATTTATATTGTAGATAAAGTTATTATGGTTAAGACTTCGTAGGTTATCAGCTAAGGGAGATGGATATATGCAAATTGATCAATTTAAAGATAAGATAATGTCTGTAGAAGTAGGTTATTTAATCGTCCCTAGCGAAAAGGTAATGATTGTTCGCAATAAATGGAATTTAGAACAAGCCCTAAATAAGTTAATGGAATCAGGCTGGTCGTCTGTACCAGTATTGAACGAAAAGGATGAAGTAGAAGGGGTTATTAGCAAGACCTCCATTCTACAGCATGCACGTTTAGAAAAGGTACCTTATTACCATGATTTTCAACGAAAATTTGTAAGTGAAGCTGTAAATAGAGATATACCCACTTTGAGTGAAGATACTCTTTTACGTTATGGAATTGAGTTATTGGTCGATTGGCCTTATTTACCAGTAATTAATAAAGAAAGACAGTTTAGTGGAATTTTGACAAGAAGGTCAGTATTAGATCATTTACTTAAAGTTTTTTATGAAGAAAATGGAAATTAAGAGTGGTTTTAAGCATAAAGATAAGTGAAGTTCGATAAAGTGACAAAATTAATACTTAAGGAGGGGTAGGAATGAGAGATTATAAAATTTTTGCTTCTTTAAGTTATTTTAGTATCTTTTTTGCTGGTTTTATTTTTCCATTAGCAGTTTATTTTATCGTTCAAGATGCAGAGGTAAAATATCATGCTAAAAGAGCGTTAATCTCACATGTTTTACCATTTTTAACCATTATCTTTGTACTTGTTGGAGTTTTTAGTGGATCTATTAGCTCAATGGTAAGCTCTATTATTTTATTTATTATTATTAATCTAGTAATTGTTATATGGAATATTATTCAGGGGATTAAAATACTTTTGTAAATTATAAAAATATCAGCAATTTATTAACTTTTTATTGAATCTAAAGATAAACTACCATAAAATAAAGGTAAAATATAACCTCAGCATACAGAGGTTTTCTTTTTTACAGAGTCATCGGATGACATTATCATAGTACGTACGAGAGAAAGGTGGATATGTGGAGAATGAAGGTATCATTATTTGCAACATGTATAACGGATATGTTTTACCCTGATGCGGGTAAGGCTGCTGTAAATCTACTTAGAAAATTTGGTGTTGAGGTTGATTTTCCACAAGGGCAAACCTGTTGTGGACAACCATCTTATAATAGCGGTTACATGGAGGAAACAAGAAAAGCAGCAAAACAAATGATTAAAGCGTTTGAACATAGTGAATACATTATTGGAATGTCAGGTTCATGTAGTGCAATGTTAAAAAAACATTATATTGAATTATTTGAAGAGGACCCAATTTGGTATCCCAAAGCTTTGGAACTGTCTAAAAAGGTATATGAATTTTCTCAGTTTTTCGTGGATGTGCTAGGAATAACAGATGTAGGAGCACAACTAAATAAAAAAGTAACCCTTCATATTGCCTGTCATACGAGAAGAGGTTTAGGTGTAATAGATCAACCAGAGCAAATGTTAAAAGCGGTTAAGGGATTAGATTTTGTTGAGCTTCCTAATGCCCATGATTGCTGTGGTTTTGGCGGTACTTTTTCTATAAAAAATGCTGAGATTTCAGAGGAAATGGTTCAAGAAAAAACAGAGCATATTGAGGAAACTGCTGCAGAAATTCTTGTTGGTACTGATATGGCATGTTTAATGAATATTGGAGGGCGTTTACGTCATAATGGGCAACCGCTTCCAATGATGCATATTGCAGAATTGTTAGAAAAGGGGTTGACTAGCGATGAGTAAAGAAACACATCAACGATTCGTTGAGCGGGTTAATAAATCAAAACAAGATAAATTCTTAAAAACATCGCTTCAACGGGCACAAACGCGATTTAGAGAGGCAAGACTAGCACGTGCTGAAGAGTTAGGGAATATTGAAGAATGGAAGTCGAGAGCGAGCAAAATTAGGCAGCATACCATTGAAAATTTAGATAGTTATCTAGAACAATTTGCGGATAATGTAAGAAAAAATGGTGGGAATATTCATTTTGCGGCAACGGATAAGGATGCATTAGATTATATTAAAAAAGTGGTTAAGGAAAAAGATACCCATTCGATTGTTAAATCAAAATCAATGGTTTCAGAGGAAATGCATTTAAATAAGGTTTTGGAAGAAGAAGGAATTCGGATGGTAGAAACCGACTTAGGAGAGTATATCATTCAATTAGCGAATGAAACCCCTTCCCATATCATTGTTCCAGCAATTCACAAAAATAAAGAGCAGGTAGCTAAATTGTTTTCAAAAGTGGCTGGCAAAGAATTACCCTCTGATCCGCATGAGTTGACTAGCTTTGCTCGTAATACCTTGAGAGAAGAATATTTTAAAGCGGAGGTTGGTATTACAGGCTGCAATTTTGCTATTGCTGAATCAGGATCGTTTGTTCTTGTTACTAATGAAGGAAATGCAAGAATGAGTAGTACATTACCAAGAACACAAATAGTGATTATGGGAATGGAAAGAATTGTGCCTACATGGGAAGATTTAGATGTGGTTTTATCTTTATTGCCTAGAAGTGCCACAGGCCAAAAAATAACGAGTTATGTTACTGCATTTACTGGACCAAAGCAGGAAATAGATGTGGATGGGCCAGAGGAGCTTCATATCGTTATTGTTGATAATGGGAGATCCAATATCCTAGGGACTAAATATCAAGAGGTTTTGAAATGTATTCGTTGTGGTGCTTGCCTTAATGTTTGCCCAGTTTATCGTCATATTGGTGGTCATGCATATGGAAGCGTATATCCAGGACCAATTGGTGCAGTCTTATCTCCATTATTAAGTGATAAAAAAGACCACAAAGAATTACCGTTTGCTTCAACACTCTGTTATGCTTGCTCCGAGGTCTGTCCAGTACAAATACCTTTAGCTGATTTATTAAGAGAGCACAGAGTAGATTATGTGGAAAACAATGAAGGTTCTATTGGGGAGAAGCTGGCTATGAAAGCGTTTGGAATGGTGGTTGGTAACCAAGGCTTATATGAAACAGCAGCAAAGACAGCTCACACCTTAATGGCTCCTTTTTCAAAAGATGGTTATATTGATAAAGCATTACCTGTTTTGAAGAATTGGACAGAGGTCAAAGATATGCCTCAGCCTGCTAAACAATCCTTTAGAGATTGGTGGCAAAAAGAAGGTAAGGAGGCAACTAAAAATGAAGAGAACAAATAATCAAAATCAGGAAGATTTTTTAAATAATATTGCTGAAAAATTAGGCCGTCCACGAATGGCTGGGGCAAGGTCTCCCAAATGGAATCATTTCCCCTGGGACCATCTTTATCAAAATGCTACTCAAGAAGGTTTAATCGATGAATTTGCTACTAACTTTGAACAAATTGGTGGACATCTGAAAAGAGTGAAGACGCAGGGTGTTATACAAGAAATTAAGCAAATCATTGAACAATATAAAGCAAAGAAAGTTCTAGCATGGCAGGATGAGCGCCTAAATGAATTTGGTTTAGATAAGAATATCATAGGTAGTGAGGTTATTTTTTGGGATTTTAAACAAGGCTTTGAAAGCTTAACCAACTATGCTAAGGAGAGCCAAATAGGAATAACGTTTACTGAATTAGGATTAGCCGAAACAGGAACAATTGTTTTATTTAATGAAGGTGGTAAGGGAAGAAGTGTAAGCTTATTACCTGAAGTGCACATTGCCATCCTTCCTGGCTCTCAAATTCAACCAAGATTGACACAAGCATTACAAAAAATAAAGGAAACCTATGATGAACAAGGAAAATTACCTTCGTTGATCAATTTTATTACAGGACCAAGTAGAACCTCTGACATTGAAATGGTGTTAACTATTGGTGTTCATGGACCAAAAGAATTATTTGTTTTATTAGTTGAAGATTTATAAGATAAGCAAAAAAACCGCTCTTTAAGATATAAATTCTAAAGAGCGGTTTTTTTGTCCATCATATTTTTCTTGGATATCTTCAATTTCTCGGTTAAATTCATCCACAGGAATTATATAATATGGTCTTCTAGGTGTGGAAGCATATCGGTAACCAATGTATGGATTGTCTCGAAATAGACGATCGTTTCGAAAATGCTGTTCTGGTTTTAAAGGATAGTAAATATACTTTCTTGACTTCATTAATTGATCAAGCTGATTTAAGGCAAACCAGCATTCTTGTTCACTTCTACAATATACCGTGATAATTTTCCCGTTTTGTGTATTTGCTGGGTGAGGGCGATTCATTCGATACAGTATATTTCTTTCAAATAGAACCACTTTATGATTTAAATCGTAGCTTCTTAAGAAACCTAAAATAGTATCTAAAAATTCCTTCTTTTTGCTTTCGTTTTCATAAAAGGGATAATTCACATGAATTTTCCAATGTTTACTTGAGTAATGATTATAAGGCTCTTTTGTTACATACTGGGCAAAAATTCCGCTTCTAAAGTAGTATCCATAAGGTAAGCCGTTTGGTTTGTTATCTTTTGTATAAAAAGTAACAGTTTGCATCGTCATTTCACCTACCAATTAAGATTCCTTACATTTTATGAGATATTCGTGTATTTTGATTGGATATATGGCCATCGACAAATCCCCATTTAAACCGAAAACATTAGAAAACTTTGAATATTTACTTTATATATAAGATACATTAGAATGTAACCTAAGAATGGAAGTATTTTATTTTTGTTGGTGGTAATAATAAATGAAGGTTAAAAAAAAGGAGGTTTTTACATGGTTCAAGTTGGCCAAAAGGCACCAGATTTTACCGCAAAAGCTTACCACAATGGAAAATTTACAGAGCTTAAATTATCGGATTATGCTGGAAAATGGATTATGCTTTGCTTCTACCCAGGAGATTTCACCTATGTCTGAGCTACTGAAGTAGCAGCAGTTGCTGCTAAGAAAGCAGAATTTGAAAGATTAGGAGTTCAGGTATTATCCGTAAGTGCAGATAGTATGTTTGTTCATAAAATGTGGAATGAGAATGAAATTTCTAAAATGGTAGATGGTGGAGTAACCTTCCCAATGCTTTCTGATAGTGGAGAGATTGGCAGAAAATATGGTGTTTACAAGGAAACAGAAGGTGTAGATATGCGTGGACGCTTTATCATCGATCCAGATGGCGTAATTCAGGCAATGGAGGTTCTTACACCACCAGTAGGACGTCGTGTAGATGAAACCATTCGTCAAATTCAAGCATTCCAGCATGTTCGCAATTCAAATTATACGGAAGTTACCCCTGCTGGTTGGAAGCCAGGAGACCCAACTTTAAAACCAGCCCCAGAGCTTGTAGGAAAGATTTGGGAAGTATGGAAGCTTTCTGAATAATATAAACAAAGAAGCTTGGTCAATGATTAAGCTTCTTTTATTTGTTTTTCTAATCGAATAGGAAAATATAGAATTTAAAAGCTTTGGCAAAAGCTAAGCTTTTCTAATATATAAAAAATGATTATGATAAATAATTAGATTACATTAAAGGAGAAGTATAGTGAAAGGCTCAACTTTAACACTAAAAAAATTTAAAAAGAAATGGACGAAGGAATTTTATCAAAATCTATCAATAAATCAAGTACATCAATATTTGGATATACCTGTAAACTCTTTTTTCTCTTTTGAAGAATGGTTAAAAAATATGGAATGGTTAGTATTATTGGGGGATGCTTATCATTGGATAGCTTTTAATCAGGAAAATAAAATGATAGGTGGAATTATTGCACATCGTTTAACAGAAGAGGAGAATATTGTTGAGATAGGGACTTGGATTAGTAGAGATAATTGGGGTAGAGGGTATAACATACGAATAAAGAATGAAGCGGCAAAATTTTTATTTGAAATGCATCATGTTGAGCAGATAATATTGTTTGTTCAAGATACAAATCAAAGAGCAATCGCTGCACTACAAAAAATCCCTTATGTGAAAAGGATGGAAGAAGGAGAATTGAAGCATACCATTTTGTCATATTGGAAATGGAAAGAGTTTAAGCTTGGAATTCCCCTTCTATTATTTCAAATAAAAAAAGAAGATTTTTTCTAAAATATGATTCGTTCGTTAATCAATTTGATAGCGTACTCGTTGGCATTGATTATTATGATAGAATTTTGCAAAGGTAATTTTCTTATTTTCTAGCATAGTTGGTACAAATAATTTATCATTTCTACCAACTTCTCTTTCCCAAATATCCGCAATATTTATCCATTCTAATTCACCTTTATTAGAGGGTTGAAGCTCACCTTCAAAATGCTCACTATAAAAGACATAGATATCGGTTCGTGATAACACAGGGTCTTCCGGGAATTCTTGTTTCATAAAATTGACGATCCCTCTGAGTTCAACATCCAATAAGTTTAATCCGGTATCCCGTTGTATTTCTCTCTTTACTGTATCAAGTGGACCTTCATGAGCTTCAATTTTTCCGCCCGGGAAAAGCCAAGCACCAATATGACGTCCCTTTTTCTTTTTTAGCATTAAAATTTGATTATTTTTTACGATTAAGCAAGTTACAAAAAATTTATGTTCCATAGAAAAAAACCTCCTAACTGTCAGATGTATCTCTAACTATAACTATATATTAACAGTTATATTGTTGATAGATAATGAGAAATTTAACGATTTTTTGACAGTAGGAGGATGAAGATGGTTATATGGAGCTATCCGCTAGTTTAGCAGGTTTGTTTTGACTATCGGAAAATGGCTGTTCCAGCCTTTTTGCATAGCCATTAACCCATAGTTCTTCAATAAATGTCATTTCATTTTCTGATAATGATTTTTTTGAAGAAGCTTCTGCAAATTCTTTTAAATTTTGTTTGTTTGTTATGTTTGGCAAAACTGATTTGACACTTGGTCTTGCTAAGGAAAACAAAATAGCAAGCTGCCCTATTGTACGGTCTGATTCCTTATACAAAGGCTGCAGCTCTCTAATGGCTTCAATTCCTGCCTTCATCCATTCCAAAGGTCGATGATTGCGGTGGTCGCTTTTGTCAAAATGCTGGTCTGGATCATAGCTTCCATCAAGTAACCCAGAAGCATGAGGGACTCTTACGGTAATAGATGTATTATTTTTATCTGCATAAGGGAAAAAGCTTCGTGCTGGGTCTTGTTCAAGAATATTATTAATAATTTGGACGAACTCAAATTTACGCTGGTCAATCGCCTCAATGCCTTCTTTTTCCCAACCGATATCAGGTCCTAAAGCCACGCCATAATATCTAATTTTCCCCTCTTCTTTAAATCTTTCTAATGTTTCTAGTACACTATCACTTTGTATTGTAGACATTCTCACATTATGTAATTGATATATATCAATATAATCTGTATTTAATCGTCTTAAGCTGTTTTCTAACGCTTTTCTTAAAAATTCTGGACGCCAATCCTGAGGTAATTCTGTATGTCCTTTTCGCTCACCATTATTTGTATAAATATCATAACCGCCTTTTGTGGCAATTACGATTTGATCTCTTAATTGAGGAAATGCATCCGCTAAAAGGGTCTCTCCTTTACCATTTCCGTAAACATCAGCAGTGTCAAAAAAGTTAATTCCATAGCGATCATAGGCCTCACGTAGTAAATTCAACCCAATGGCATCGTCAGTAACTCCCCACCATTTGGTAGCAACAGACCAAACGCCAAAGCCAATTTCAGATATTTGTAAGTCAGTATTAGGCAATTGTCGGTATTTCATTTTTAATCTCCTCACTTTCTTATATTTACACTATGATTATAATATAAAACGGTTTTAAAAAAAATTTTTAAACAGCTGAAAGTTTAATGAAATAGAAAAAAACCGACAATATGTCGGTTTAAGTTTTTTGTAGATAGATGTGAGTCAGTTGTTTTAATTTTTTTTCTTTTCTTCTAACTCCTGCTCTTTATCATCTTGATCTTCTTTTTCAGCCTCATCCGCATCAAAAAGGGTAGCCCATACATCCTCATAATTTTCTTCTTCTTTTATATAATTCTTAATAGTGTAATACAAATCATCTGAGGATCTCATTCCAAATAAGGTTTGAACTACTTCACCATCGACAAACAATTTAAAAGAAGGTGCAGAGGTTACTTGATATTTTTCTACGATATTTGGTGAAAAATTTACATTGGATTTAAAGGCTGGAAATTCTGGTAGTTGAGGTAAAACATCCTGAAGAAATCGCTCCGCGATTTCACACTTACCTCAGAATGGGGTAGAAAATAGTACAAGAACAAAACCATCCTTTTTATCTATTTCTTCCATTATCACTTTTTCATTTGTTTCAATCATTCATTGTTTCCCTCACTTTCAAAACATCTCCTCTGAAATCATACCTAAGCAATACGAAAAAATCAACTTTTAATTATCCATAAATAAAATGGATAAAACGATACAAACTTATTCAAGATAACAGTAATTCTATTATTTAATAAAGGAGCAATTAATATGAATTCTGAAAAAGAAAAAATGGAACACAAAATGCGAATACAAGGAATTTTAACAGAAACCATTGATGATAACGAACTAGCTTTTCACCATTTTTCACCTATCCAAGAAAGCTATGGTTATCCAGAGTTGAAGGAAATAGAGGAAAATAAATAGGTGAAAATAGACCGTTTTTGCAAATCTGAATGGATTTAATTGTATCAATATTTTACAATAAGCTTAGACAGAAGATAGGAAAGAAATGGGATGAGGTTTACAGAATTTAGAAGTGTTTCTTTGGGGGATTGCAAATGAAAGAAGAACAATGGAAGGACTATTTTATCCCATATGAACAAGCAGTAGAAGAATTAATGGTGAAATTTCAGAATTTGAGTCATCAATTTCGCATGAAAAAGATCCATTCACCTATTGAGCTTGTCTTTGGTAGAGTAAAAAATATCAACAGTATTATAAACAAAGCAAAGCGATATGGAATACAAAAAATAGATGAAAAAATTGGGGAATACATAAAAGACATTGCAGGTATTCGTATTATCTCACAATTTGAGGACGATATTGATGCAGTAGTGGCAATGATTGAGCAAAGAACTGACCTTACAATTGTGGAAAAAAGAGATTATATTAGAAATCCCAAAAGCAGTGGCTATCGTAGTTATCATGTAATTGCTGAATATGAAGTGATAACAGCTTTTGGTACACGGAAAATTTATGTTGAAATTCAATTACGAACAATGGCAATGAATTTTTGGGCAACGATTGAACATTCTTTAACCTATAAATACGCAGGAAATATTCCAGCTTATATTGATGAAAGATTACAACAGGCTGCAATTGCTTCTGCAAAACTAGATAATGAAATGTTCCAAATAAGAGAGGAAGTTAAGCAAGCCCAAACATACTATAGTATATATCGTGAAATTCGTAATTTAATACAAGTCATTCATTCTTTAGGTAAAGCGAACAGTCATAAAGAGTTAATTGAAAAAGCACATCGTTTCATGTCTGAAACGAAAGAGATTGAAAAGCTACAAAATGTAAAAAATGAACTAATCTGTGCTATCGGCAATGACAAGGTCTTAATGGAAGGGGATTATATCTAAATGAATTGGAAAATGGAAGCAAAGGAAAGAGAACAGGAATTAGTTAAAGATACTCAAGAATTTTTGCAAATAAAAAGTGTATTAATGGAAGTAGAAAAAGAAGAGGGAGCTCCTTTTGGGAGAGGAATCAAAGAAGCACTAAATTATGCTTTGCAAAAATGTAACCAGTTTGGAATGATCACTAAAAATTTAGATGGATATGCTGGACATGCCGAAATTGGTGTGGGAAAAGATTTAATTGGGATATTATGCCATGTGGATGTGGTTCCAGAGGGAGATGGTTGGTCATCGCCTCCTTATTCTGCAGAAATTAGAGATGGTAAGATTTTTGCTAGGGGAGCAATAGATGATAAAGGACCGACCATGGCTGCTATTTATGCAATGAAAATTGTTAAGGAGTTAGGTTTGCCTTTATCAAAAAGAGTTCGCTTAATATTAGGAACAGATGAAGAGTCCCATTGGAGAGGCGTAAATTATTATTTTGAAAGAGAAGAAATGCCAACCATGGGTTTTGCTCCAGATGCAGATTTTCCGATTATTATTGCTGAAAAGGGAATTGTTAATGTACATATTCAACAACAAACAGAGGTACACAATAGTTATCCTCAAGAGAATTTTATTACATTAACCACTTTTTATGCTGGGCAACGTTCCAATATGGTCCCAGATTTAGCAAAGGCAACTTTTAGTGGACAAAGGGATGAACTAGAAGGGCTTAGAAATAGATTTGAGGTGTTCTTACAGCAATATCCTCATCACGGAAATGTTAATCAAGTAAATGACAAACTTGAGATAACATTAAAAGGGATTTCTGCACATGGAATGGAACCGCACAAAGGGGTAAATGCAGGATTAGAACTAATTCATTTTTTAGTACAGCAGCGGGAAGCTATTATGGTTCCAAGCTGGATGAGTTGGATGGATGAACACCTATATGGTGAACATTTAGGAACCAAGTTGGGAATTTCCTTTACGGATGATATTACAGGTCCTTTAACTGTTAACCCCGGGATTATCCAATTTATCGATCAAACTTTTCAATTAGTATTAAATATCCGCTATCCTGTTACAACAGCATATGAGGAAATGATTGAAAACCTAAAAAGATTAGTTCAACATGGGAATTTAGAAATAGCTGATATTTCTAATTCAAAACCACATCACGTAGATAAAGAGCATCTATTGGTAAAAACGTTGCAAAAGGTTTACGAAGAACAAACAGGAGCTAAAGCAACATTACTTTCAATAGGTGGGGGAACCTATGCAAGAGCGTTAAATTCTGGGGTAGCCTTTGGTCCCCTCTTTCCTGGTAAAGAGGAAACTGCTCATCAAAAAGATGAGTATATAGAAATTGAGGATTTATTAAACGCAACAGCAATCTACGCACAAGCAATTTATGAATTGGCAAAGTAAACATTTTACTATTATCTATCTGAGGTTTTCGTGTTAATATAAAATTATAAGTGAAAAGATTTTTAAAAAGGGGAAGAGTGGACATGGATATTGTAATACCTATTGTAACTTTTGTTGTAGGAGCTATCGGAGGATTTGCAGGAGGCGTTTTTTACTTAAGAAGACAGATGAGTAATATGTCCATGGATAATAAGCAAATTCAGCAAATGGCCAGACAGATGGGAATGAATTTAAATCAAAAACAATTGAATCAAATGAATCGCAAAATGAAAAATGTGAAACCAACTTTTGGAAACAAGAAAAAATAATAGTCAAACAAAACAATTAGTAAAGCATCTCCTTTTAGGGGATGCTTTTTTTGCAAATCGTTCACTTCAATGATAGTCAAAAAGTCCTTTGCAGTGCTAAAATAAGTTATTGATATTTTTGGGAGGCTAAAGGAATGTTTTTTAGAGAAAAAGATACAAAAATTTCATCAGAACGAATTTCAAGCTGGGATCATCATCAAGTTATACTGGATGTGAAAGAGGAGCAAATTAAGCAAAAGCTTTCTATGATTGGAATAGATGAAGAAACCTTAAAAATAATGAAAGAACAAAAAAGTTTATTTGAGGCCAATGCAGATCGCGTAGTAGAGAAGTTTTACGAAAAGGTAACTGCTATTCCTCATTTGATGAACATCATTGATCACCACAGTACTATAGAGCGTTTAATAAAAACACAAAAAGTATATTTTTTAAGTCTGGCTGATGGTGTTATTGATCAACAATACATAGAAAATAGAAAACGAGTAGGTAAAGTTCATGAACGTATTCAATTAGATTCAGAATGGTTTTTTGGCGCCTATCAAATTTATTATAAAGAAGTTATCCCTTTGTTAATGAACAAATATCTAGGAGATCCTCGCGTATCTGAGGTTATTTTGGCATTTACTCGTTTGACGACCTTTGATATGCAATTAGTAGAAGAAACTTATTTAGAAACCTATACTTCAAAAATGTTAAAACTGGATGAAATTAAACGTTTGGAGCAACAGCTACTTCATTCTAGTGAAGCATTAGTGGCAAATGTCGAAGAAACCTCTTCATCTGTTCAAAATATGTATGCAAGCTCAGAGGAAATTAGTGCAGCAGCAGAAGAAGCAGCAGTTCACGCTGAACAAGTACAAAATATGGCGGAAAATGGAGGGAAAGTGGTTAATCAAACACTTCTACAGATTCGTGAAATTGAAGCCCAAATGTATAATTTAAAGGAAAGCACTAATCGGATAAATGATAGCTCTAAAAAAATTAGTGAAATCATTTTAGTTATTCAAGGAATAGCAAAGCAAACAAATATACTTGCTTTAAATGCCTCCATAGAGGCAGCAAGAGCTGGGGAGCATGGCAAAGGATTTGCAGTAGTTGCTGAGGAAGTGAAAAACTTGGCCCAAAGTACTCAAACAGCACTTGAAGATATTAGAATTCTTATCACTAAATCCCATGAGGCAGTAGAAGATATGTTAGAGGTTGTAAAACAAACGG
>DJVJ01000021.1 GCA_002441135.1 Caryophanales bacterium UBA6259
CAGCAATTTCCCATCAGCTGAGAGTTTTAAAGCAAGCTAATTTAGTGAAAAACAGAAAAGAAGGCAAAGTAGTATATTATTCCTTAGTTGATGATCATGTAAGAGAAATATTTGATCAAGGTCTAATTCATATCAACGAAAAGTAGAAATACGGTAGAATAGAATGTTTTTTGAAAATTAGTATTCATATTAGATGGGCAATTCTTCAAGTAAATTTAAAAAGACTTGTAGTATGCAAAACAAAATTATAAATAATATTTAGGAGGAATTAAAATGAAAAAGAGATTTAAACTTGAAGGTTTAGAGTGTGCAAATTGTGCAGCAAAAATGGAGAGGGCTATTAATGAGCTTGATGGTGTGAAGGAAGCCACTGTAAACTTTATGACACAAAAACTTGTTATTGAAGGTGAAGATGAAAAAATGCCTACAATTATAGAAGAAGCAGAAAAAGTCGTTAAAGATATTGAGTCACATGTTATCATGAAAAAGGCTTAAAGGAGTTGAGGTAGCATGAAAAAACGTTTATGGAGAATAATTATTGCTGCATTAGTATTTATTGTAGCACTGCTAATTAATAATATTGAATGGTTGCAGATTGCTATGTTTGTAATCAGTTATATTATTGCAGGTGGAGATATTGTAAAAAGAGCTGTTACAAATATTCTTAGAGGTAAAGTTTTTGATGAGAATTTTTTAATGAGCGTCGCCACAATTGGAGCATTTTTAATCGGTGAGTATCCAGAAGGTATTGCAGTTATGCTATTTTATCAAGTTGGAGAGCTATTCCAAAGTTACGCAGTTGATAAGTCAAGAAGGTCAATCGCAGATGCTATGGACATACGACCAGATTATGCAAATGTTAAAAGGGGCGATGAAGTTATAAAAATTGACCCTGATGAAGTACAAATTGGTGATATTATTGTAATTAAACCAGGGGAGAGAGTTCCGCTTGATGGTAAGGTAATTGAGGGAAATTCAATGGTTGATACATCAGCACTTACAGGTGAGTCTGTTCCACGTGAGGTAGAAGTGGGACATGAAATTTTAAGTGGATGCATTAATATTAATGGAGTTATTACTGCAGAAGTTACTAAAGAATATGGAGAATCTACTGTAAGTAAGATTCTTGATTTAGTTGAAAATGCAAGTAGTAAAAAGTCCCAATCAGAACAATTCATTACTAGATTTGCAAGATACTATACTCCAATTGTTGTAATTATTGCAGTTTTCCTTGCTATTATTCCGCCTCTTGTTATAGATGGGGCAACATTTAGCGACTGGATATATAGAGCATTAGCATTCTTAGTAGTTTCTTGCCCATGCGCTCTTGTAGTCTCTATTCCTTTAAGTTTCTTCGGTGGAATAGGTGGAGCATCTAGAAAGGGTATTTTAGTCAAAGGTAGTAATTATTTAGAGGCATTAGCAGAAACTGAAATTATTGTTTTTGATAAAACTGGAACATTAACGAAAGGTGTATTTAATGTACAGGAGGTTCATCCAAAAGGAGTTTCTAGAGAAGAGTTATTAGAGTTAACTGCATACGCAGAAAGTTACTCAAACCATCCAATTTCCAGTTCTTTAAAACAAGCCTATGGTAAGGAAATTGACAATGGACGTATTTCAGATGTAGAAGAGATATCAGGGCATGGAGTTATTGCAACAGTGGATGGAAAAAAGGTTATGGCAGGCAATATTAAACTCATGAAAAAGAAGAACATTGCATACTTCGACGGAGAGTTGATTGGAACTGTCGTACATGTTGCAGTTGATAACCAATATGCTGGTTACATTGTTATTGCTGATGAAGTAAAGCCAGATTCAGCACAGGCAATAATGGAACTTAAGGCAGCAAATATTAAACAAACTGTTATGTTGACAGGTGATAATAAAAATGTTGGTTCAAAAGTTGCAAAAGAACTTGGTCTTGATAAAGTTTACGCAGAACTATTGCCAGCAGACAAAGTTGAGAAACTAGAAGAATTATTTTTGCAAAAATCTAAAAAGGGTAAACTTGCTTTCGTTGGTGACGGAATCAATGATGCACCTGTATTAGCCCGTGCAGATATCGGAATAGCAATGGGTGGTTTAGGTTCTGACGCTGCCATTGAAGCTGCTGATATTGTAATTATGACCGATGAACCATCAAAAATAGCTACCGCAATTAAAATTTCTAAAAAAACACTAAAAATTGCATCTCAAAACACAGTATTTGCTATTGGAATAAAAATAATTGTTCTTATTTTGAGTGCTTTTGGAATAACTACTATGTGGGCAGCTATATTTGCAGATGTAGGTGTAACTATCATTGCAGTATTAAATGCTTTTAGAGCCTTGAATGTTAAAAATCTGTAGTATTACGAAAATATAGTTTTTTTATCGCCGATTGGGAGTAGAATTCATCTTAATCGGCGAATTTTGATAGCAGGCAGTGTGCATCTTCTTTTAATGCGAAGCAAAGACGAGGAGGATATATAATGAACAATGTTAATGAATGTTGCCATGAGTGCAATACACAGAAAATAGATCAAACTAAGGATAATTGCCCGGTATGCAATAAAGGAGGAATTTCTGTTAGTAAAGTGACCGTTGAGCACTTAGTAACAGACGATTATCTCAAGTTAGTAGATGGGGAGCAATATAAGATTTGCATGAATGGAGATTGTAGTGTTGTCTACTATAACGTTGATAATGGGGTAAGATTCTTAAAAGAACAAGTTAAAGTTCCTGTCTGGTTTAAGAAAGATGCAGATCCTAAGTATGCTTGTTATTGTAGCGAAGTCACAGAAGGTCAGGTAATTGAAGCAGTTGAAAAGCATGGTGCGAAAACCGTAAAAGAAATAAATGCCATAACAGGAGCAATGAAAAATCCTAATTGTAAAGAAAACAATCCGTTGGGGGTTTGTTGTCATAAGATTATTCAGGAAGCTATCGATAAAGGCTTAAAAATGGAATAATTTCAACTGAATGTTAAAAATCTATAGTATAAGGAGAAAATTATGCAAACACTTATTTCAGCGTTACTTGTATTCATTTCTACATCGATTGACTATTTAGTTGTTTTAATAATTCTTTTTGCCAACCAAGGAACCCGAGGGATAAAATCTATTTATATCGGGCAATATTTAGGGACTGGTATATTAGTCGGGGTAAGCCTCATTGCTGCCTATTTCCTCAATTATATTCCTCAGGATTGGATGATTGGGTTTCTAGGTTTGATTCCTTTGGGTTTGGGGATTCGTTCGATATTTGTTGATGAGGATGTGGATGAAGATTCCATTGGAAATCAAATTAAAAACAATCAATCCCAAATTTTTGCTATTACAGGTCTGACTTTAGCTATGGGAGGAGATAATCTTGGGATTTATATTCCATATTTTACAGGAATGAATGTTGGTCAGATTGTTATAGTTCTTGCAGTCTTTATTATTGGCATATTCCTTCTATGCCAGTTAGCTAAAAGATTTGCTACTATCCCAATGATTGGTGGAATTATCGAACGCTATGGGCGTATTATTGTGCCCGTTATCTTTATCGGGTTAGGAATTTATATTCTTGTCGAAAATGGCACAATTAACTACCTGATTTCTTTTTATAATTGACTATATTCTTGATAAGTTCTTATAGTTAGTGTAAGTTTGAAAACCGAGATGCGCCACATTTCTTTTCGGTGAATTAGGTTTTTACAATAAACTCACACGAAAGTCTATAGTTGATTTGTTCCCACATACGTACACCCTTAGTCGATATGTTCCCTCGGAGAGAATTTCAGTCTAAAAAATACAGGCTGCTAATTCTTGACAGCTATCCCCTCCTCTCAAAACATGTTGAGACGGTAGTATTGATGT